>NZ_SMLD01000089.1:0-38831 GCF_004352805.1 Nonomuraea mesophila | reverse complement strand
GGGAGCCGCCGACCGGTCGCGGGAGGGCGGAGCGGGGGCGGCCGTACGCCCGGGGATCAGCGCCGGCGGACCCAGGGACGTGGGCCGGCCGGTGGCCGCTGACGGGCGGGCAGGTTCGGGCGCGCCCCAGGGCGGGGTTCCCGTGAGGCCCCAGGACGGGGGTTCTGCGGGGCCCCAGGACGGGGCTCCGGTGACGCCCCGGGACGGGGTTTCCGTGAGGCCCCAAGGCGGGGTTCCCGTGATGGCCCAGGGCGGCGGTACGGGGTGAATCCACGGCGGCGACAGCGGCCCCATCGCGGCGTCGGCGGTCCATGCCCCCGGCGTGTGGAACGTTCCAGGAAAAGGCGTGATCGTTGTCGCTCTTTGTGTCATGTTCGGCGCCCAGAGTGGCGGTTGAGGCGCTATTGATCTTGGGGTGAGCGGTGATTCCTGATCGAATTCGGCGGAGCTTTGCGCGGACGGTTCGGGCGAGCTGGTGAAAGCCAGGAAAATGCCGAGGGTCGCGGTGACGAGTACCCCGGCGGCTCCGGCCAGGGGTGCCAGGCGGGCGCGGCTACCTGGTCTTATGGATCTAAGGGGGGACAAGTCGTGATTCCTTCGTGATTGTTCTGCGAGCATTCCGGTGTTGCCGCTAGTGTGGTCCATCACCCGCGGAAGCCGGTGAGCTTTCCCCGATACGACCGCAGGGAGCTGCAACACCATGCAAGGTTCGCGCGAGCCGGATCACCAGGAGATCCTTTCCGGACCTGGGGACACCCGTTCGTCTACGAGGAATGGGCCCTCGGGTCGCAGGTCCTCGAAGAACAACACGAAGATCGCCATCATCGTCGCCTCGGGGGCGCTCGCTTTCGTGGCGGCGGCCGGCGGCGGCTACCTGCTGGCAGGCAACCCCGCTGATCCCGCGCAGCCCGGAGGTGCTCAGCCCGCCGCGTCGCAGAGCGCCGGCGACGAACAGGAGCTCCAGGGCGACGACGACGCCACCATGGGCGACGCCAAGACGGACGCTCCCGACGACAACCTGCCGACCGGCGACGACGACGGCAGCATGGGCGACGTCGCGACCGATGGCGAAGGCGGTCCCGGCAACGAGGACACCGGCACGACGGGCCGCAACCCGTCCGACGGTGCCAAGCAGAACGACACCGGCAAGAAGAAGCCCGCGACGACCTCCCCGCGCAAGCCCTCGCAGGACGAAGGCGACACCCCGGCGGACGGCCCGGCGGGCCTGGTCAACGGCCAGTGCGCCAGGGGCGGCTGCTGAAAGGTCCAGCTCACCGGCAGGCCGTGTGCCCGGGTGGAAGTGGCTTGCCGTAATTCGCGGGCAATGGACCTTCGGGGATGCCGGAGCGTTTCGTAAGGTCGCCCGCATGACGAGTGACAAGGCGGCCGCGCTACGAGCCCTGCACGTGCCGGGGACCCCTCTGGTCCTGCCCAACGTCTGGGACGTGGCCTCGGCACGCGCCGTACAGGAAACCGGTTTTCCCGCGGTCGCCACCGGCAGCGCCGCCGTCTCCCGCGTGCTCGGCCACGAGGACGGCGAGGGCACCCCGCCCGCCGAGATGATGGCGGCGGTGGCGCGCGTGGCCAGGGCGGTCGACGTTCCCGTCACCGCGGACGTCGAACGCGGTTACGGGCTCGGCGCCGCCGCGCTCGCCGAGGCGCTGGCGGACGCCGGAGCCGTCGGGTGCAACCTGGAGGACTCCGTCCCCGGCACCGGCGAGATGGTCGAGACCGGCGTCCAGGCGGACTTCCTCGCCGAGGTACGCGCCGCCGCGGGGCCCGACCTGGTGATCAACGCCCGGATCGACCTCTACCTGCACGGCCGCGGCGACCGCGCCGCGGCCGTCGAGCGCGGGCGGCGCTATCTGGAGGCGGGAGCCGACTGCGTCTACCCGATCGATCTGGCGGACGAGGAGGAGATCCGGGCGCTGGCGGGCGAGCTGGGCGGGATGGTGAACATCCTCTTCCGGCCCGGAGCCCCTTCTCTCCCGCGCCTGGCCGAGCTGGGGGTGGCCAGGATCAGCTTCGGGTCCGGGCTGCACCGCGCGTCCGACGCCTACGCGCGCGGGTTGTTCGCGAAGGTCATGCAGGGCCGCAGCCCCTACTGACGGCGGCGCGGCACGGGGATCTTCATCAGGTCGCGGGCGAGCACGACCTCGCCGTCGAAGCTGCGCCGCACCTCGGCGGCGAACGACGGCTCCGCGGCGAACCCGTACCGTTCGGAGAAGTGCGTGAGCACCAGCCTGCGCACGCCCGCGTCCGCCGCCACGACCCCCGCCTCGTACGCCGTCAGATGCCCGTACTCCTTGGCCAGCGCGCTCTCCGGCGACAGGAACGTCGACTCGATCACCAGCAGGTCGGCCCCCGACGCCAGCTCGAAGACGGCGTCGCAGAGCCGGGTGTCCATCACGAAGGCCACGCTCTGCCCCGGCCTGGGCTCGCTGCACTCGTCGAGAGTGACGCCGCGTACGCGGCCCGTACGCTGCAGTTCGCCCACCTCGGGGCCGCGGATGCCGTGGGCGGCCAGCCGGTCGGGCAGCATGCGGCGTCCGTCCGGCTCCTGGAGGCGGTAGCCGTAGGACTCGACCGGGTGGGACAGGCGGCGGGCGCTCAGCGGGCCGACGGTGACGGGGTCGCCGTCGAGGGGATGTTCGGAGATGACGGACGTGTCGGCGAACACGGCGGCGTGGCGGAGTTTGCGCCAGTAGGGTGCGCCGGATCCGGGGAAGAGCGCCCGCACCGGGTGCCTGACCCTGTCGCGGGCGATGCGCTGGACCACGCCGGGCACGCCGAGGCAGTGGTCGCCGTGAAAGTGTGTGAGGCAGAGCCAGTGCACGTCGTGGGCGCTGACGCCGGCGAGCACCATCTGCCGCTGCGTGCCCTCGCCCGGGTCGAACAGGAAGCCCTGACCGTCCCAGCGCAGGAGGTAGCCGTTGTGGTTACGGTGTCGGGTAGGGACCGCGCTGGAGGTGCCCAGCACCACGAGTTCACGTGAGGACATGATGCCCGCCGCCGCAGAGACCGCCGCCTTCGCCGAGGTGCCGACGCCCGTCGGCCCGTTCGTGCTGGCCGTCACCGAGACCGGCCTCGCGGCTTCGGGCTGGGCGTCGGCGCGCGGGGCGTGTGCCCGCCTGGCCGAGCGGCTCGGCCTGCCAGAGGTTCATGATGCGGATCGTACGGCCTTCGCGGTCGCGGAGCTGAACGCCTATTTCACCGGAGAGCTGAAGGTCTTCGAGACGCCGATCGACTGGCGCCTGATGTCCGGCTCGCGGCTGCGGGTGCTCCAGGCCCTCCACCAGGTCCCGTACGGCACCGCCGTCACCTATGGCGAGCTGGCCGAACGCAGCGGCTCCAGCGTGCCGGCCAGGGGCATCGGCTCGATCATGGGCTCCAACCCGATCCCGATCTTCGTGCCCTGTCACCGGGTGATCTCGGGCAGCGGCCTGGGCGGTTTCAGCGGCGGCGAGGGCGTGGAGACCAAGCGCCGGCTGCTGACCCACGAGGGTTATCTGCAACCGACGCTGCTCGACCTCTAGCAGACTGGTCGGTGTGAGCCAGCACCCCGTCATCGCCGTCGTGGGCCCCACCGCGGTGGGAAAGTCCGATCTCGCCGTCGATCTCGCGCTCCGGCTGGGGGGCGAGTGCGTCAACGCCGACTCCATGCAGCTCTACCGGGGGATGGACATCGGCACGGCCAAGCTCACCCCGGCCGAGCGGCGCGGGGTCCCGCACCACCTGCTCGACGTCTGGGACGTCACGGTGACGGCCAGCGTGGCCGAATACCAGAAGCTGGCCAGGGCCGTCTTCGACGCCGTGGACGTGCCCGTCCTGGTCGGCGGCAGCGGGCTCTACGTGCGGGCGGCCATCGACGAGCTGGAGTTCCCCGGCACCGACCCGGAGATCAGGGCCAGGCTGGAGGCGGAGCTGGCCGAGCGCGGCCCCGCCCCGCTGTACGAGCGGCTGCGCGGGCTGGACCTGCCCGCCGCGGAGGCGATCCTGCCCAGCAACGGGCGCCGCATCGTCCGCGCGCTTGAGGTAATCGAGCATTCCGGGCGTCCGTTCTCGGCCACGATGCCCTCCTACGAGGCGGTCTATCCGAGCGTGCAGATCGGCATCGAGGTGCCGAGGCCCGTGCTCGACGAGCGCATCGCGGTCAGGGTCGAGCGCATGTGGCGGGCGGGCCTGGTGGACGAGGTGCGGGAACTGCTGGGGAAGGGCCTGGCCGAGGGCCGTACGGCGAGTCGCGCCCTCGGCTACGCCCAGGTCGTCCGCTTCCTGGAGGGCGAGTGGAGCGAGGAGCAGGCGATCGCCGAGACGGTCAGGCTGACCAGGCGCTTCGCCCGTCGTCAGGAGTCGTGGTTCCGCCGTGATCCGCGGGTGTGCTGGCTGCCCTACGACGCCCCCGACCTGCTACAGCGATCCCTCGATCGAATCACCGAGAGCCGGTGTGCATAAACTTCTGAAATGCGCTTTCTCAAGGGGCACGGCACCGAGAACGACTTCGTCATCCTGCCCGATCCCGGCGGCGAGCTGGACGTCTCAGCCTCGCTCGTCGCGAAGATCTGCGACAGGAGGACAGGCATCGGGGCCGATGGTGTGCTGAGGGTCGCGCGCACCAAGCAGAGCCACGAGGTGGCCGAGCAGGCGTCGGCGGCCGAATGGTTCATGGACTACCGCAACGCGGACGGCAGCGTCGCGGAGATGTGCGGCAACGGCGTACGCGTGTTCGTGCGCTACCTGATCGACGCCGGGCTGGTGCAGCAGGCGGAGTTCGCGGTGGCCACCCGGGGCGGCCTGCGCAAGGTCCGCGTCGAGCCGAACGGCGACGTCACGGTCGACATGGGACGGCCCGTCATCCACGGCGAGAGCGTGGCGGCCGTCGGCTGCCACGAGTACACCGGCCTGTACGTCGACATGGGCAATCCGCACCTGGCCTGCGCCATCGGCGACCCCGTGGCCCAGCTCGACCTCACACACCAGCCCGGTTTCGACACGGGGGTCTTCCCCGGTGGCGTCAACATCGAGCTGTTCAACCCGGTGGGCACCAGCCGTGCGGTCATGCGCGTCTTCGAGCGCGGCTCGGGGGAGACCCGCTCGTGCGGCACGGGCGCGGTGGCCACGGCCGTCGCCGCCGCGAACCTGTCGGGCGAGAGCACGGGCACGTGGACGATCGAGGTGGTCGGCGGCACGCTGACGGTGATCCTCGACGAGGACACCAGCTACCTGTCCGGCCCCGCGGTCATCGTGGCGAGCGGCGAGCTGATGATGCCGGAGTGACGTCAGACGGCCGGCGGATTCACGGCGCGGGCCTTTTCGGTCCTCGGCGCCGCGAATCGGACGGGCTGATCGGGCTTCCGCGTTTTGGGCACGCTCGTTGACCTGGCAGACTGGCTGCCCATGGACGTGGACATCTGGGCCTGGGTCGGCGATACCCAGCAGCAGCTTTCTGAGGCGGGCAACGTTGGCCTCGCCATGGCGCTGGGAGACCTTCCCGCACAGGCCTATGAGGGCCGTTACCCGCAGCTCGACGTCATGGCTCCGGCCATCGCGCAGCAGGCAGAGGCCCTGGAGCTGCCCTGGCTCGAGTTCTACGCCCGCTACTGGCACCTGATCGGCCGCATCGGCGACCGGGCCCAGGGCGCGGTCGCGCTCGACGACGCGCAGCAGCTGATGGAGTTCGCTCAGCGCGAAGACGTACGCGAGTGCCCGGCCGCTCCCGCGGCGATCGAGGCGATGGCCATCACGTGGGCCAACGCCGACGGCCCCGGTCACGCGGCCGAGCGGCTCGAACTGCTGGGCGCGCACATCGAGGCGCTGACCCCGGAGAAGCCCGCCTTCACCGGGCTCGTCACGCAATATGTCGCCGCGCTGATCGACGCGGGCCGGCCGGGCGAGGCCGCGACCTACGCCGAGTCGGCCGTCGAGCGGCTGCGGGTCGCCGGTCGCGAGTCGAGCTGGGAGCTCGGCGCCGAGAGCGCCCGCGCGCTGCTGGCCTCCGGCCGCGCCGAGGACGCGCTGCAGGCGTTGCAGGCCGCGGCGGGCTTCGACGCGGACGACCCGGTGGCCAAGGAGCACCGCGACGGTGTGCGCAGGGCGCTGATCCTGGCCACGCTCGACCGCATCGCCGAGGCCGTCGACGCGCTGCCCGACCTCGACGTGGTGGGCGAGCATCCGCGGGTGTTCGTCGAGTGGTCGCAGACCGTCAGCATGCTGGCCGGCTCCGCCCAGATCACCAACACCTGGCAGCTGGGCCGCGTGCTGCGCCAGTGGATCGACTACTTCAGCATGATGGGCGGCTACCGCGCCCGCGTCGAGCTCGCGCTGGTCGCGGGCGAGCTGGCCATCGGCAGGCAGGGCGTCTGGCAGGCCGGTCTGCTGGCCGACCTCGCCGAGTCGGGGCTGCCCGAGCTGCGCGACACCGAAGGGCTGGCCGAGCGCATCGCCGCCCTGCGCGCCACGGCCGAGGCCTCCAGCGAGCCCGAGGCGCCCGGCCCGCTGGAGGAGCGGGTCGGCCTCTTCGACGCCGCCGACGGCTTCAACGCCGACCCGGAGAAGTGGGTGGGCTGGCTGGCCCCGCTGTCCGGGCGCGACCTCGAGGCCACCCGCCGCCACACGACCACGGCCGGTTTCCTCGGCTATCCCGCGACCGGTGCCGACATCTACTGGAAGATGCTGGTCGACTCCGGCGACATCGCCACCGCCGAGGCCGACGACGTGGCCTACCTCACCACGCTGCTCATCGAGGCCCGCCAGGACGAGCGGCTGGAGCAGATGGCCGCGATGTTGCCGCACGACGCCCAATACCTCGCGCTGGCCAGGCTGCACAGCGCCCGCGAGCGCTGGCCCGAGACGCTGGAGGCGGCCGAGCACGCCGTCGCGGCCGGCGCCGGGCTGGAGGCCCGCCGCCTGCTGTCGGGCGCGGCCCAGCAGCTCGACCAGAACGCCAGGGCGGCGGGGGTGCTTCACGAGGTGCTCGACGAACTCGTCGACGAAGACGTCTGGCGCATGATCGTCATGGCGACCGCCGCCGAGGACTGGGAGACCGTGCGCAAGGGCGCGGCCAAGATCGGCATGCCGATCAAGTCCACGGAGGGCCCGATCGAGGAGGAGATGGGCCTCATCAGGGTCATCCTGCCCGCGCCCGACGGCGGCCAGCGTCAGGTGTTGTCGATCCGCACCGGGCCGGCCACCGCCAGGCTGGCGCTGCCGCAGCCGCGCGGCATGGAATACAACGCCGGCGACCTGGTGGTCTTCGACCCGCAGTTGCTGGAGCCGGTGCCGGACGATCCCGAGGAGCAGCAGAACTTCGTGCCGCCCTTCGCCGCGGTCAGCATCCTGCGGCCGGGCGGCTACACCAGCTACTTCTTCGACGGCGCCGCGCCGAGCGAGGAGGACTGGGCGGAGTTCACCGAGGTCATGGCCGAGCGCGGCTGGCCGATGTGGGTCTACAGCGACGAGAACTACACCGTCTCCCACCCGTCCTCGGGTGAGCGGCTGCCCGGCGTGTTCGGCTGGGTCGCAGTGCCGCCCGACGTGTCGCCCAACGAGGTCGACGCCCTGCTCGACGACGCCACCGAGCGGTGGGTGCACCCGCTGGCCTGGCTCGACCTGGCCCGTGAGATCGACGTCGAGGTCGAGCGGCACGAGCGCATCGTCAAGGAATACGGCCTGTAAGGCCCCTGGGGCGTTCGGAAGGACGAGGATCGACGTGCTGGAACGCTTCCGGCTCGACGGCAAGGTGGCCATCGTCACCGGCGCCTCCGCCGGGCTGGGCGTGGCCTTCGCCCAGGGCCTGGCCGAG
Source organism: Nonomuraea mesophila (assembly GCF_004352805.1). Lineage (NCBI taxonomy): Bacteria > Bacillati > Actinomycetota > Actinomycetes > Streptosporangiales > Streptosporangiaceae > Nonomuraea > Nonomuraea mesophila. The sequence continues at coordinate 31,030 of NZ_SMLD01000089.1, read as the reverse complement.
GCGGGCGCCGACGTCGTGATCGGCGCCCGGCGGGTCGAGCGGCTGGAGCAGACGCGGCGGCTGGTCGAGGAGACCGGCCGCCGGTGCCTGGCCGTGCCGGCCGACGTGTCACGGCCGGAAGACTGCGACGCCCTGGTGGCCGCGGCCGTCGAGGCCATGGGCGGCGTCGACGTGCTGATCAACAACGCCGGCGTCGGCACGGCCGTGCCCGCGCTGCGCGAGACCCCGGAGGAGTTCCGGCAGGTCATCGACACCAACCTGCACGGCACCTACTACATGGCGCAGGCGTGCGCGCGGGTGATGCGGCCCGGCTCGTCGATCGTCAACATCGGTAGCGTGCTCGGCGAGACCACGGCGGGTCTGCCGCAGGCCGCCTACAGCGCGTCGAAGGCGGCGGTGACCGGGCTGACGCGCGACCTCGCGCAGCAGTGGACCGGCCGCCGCGGCATCAGGGTCAACTGCCTGGAGCCGGGCTTCTTCGCCTCAGAGATGACCGAGCAGTACAAACCCGGTTATCTGGAACGCATGGTGGAGTCGCGGGTGGTCATGGACCGCACCGGCGACCCGGCCGAGCTGGTGGCGGCGGCGGTCTTCCTGGCCAGCGACGCGTCCTCCTACATCACCGGGGTGACGCTGCCGGTGGACGGCGGGATACTGATCACCTAGGCCCCGCCACGAGGTCGCTCCGGGCGGTGAGGAAACCCGCGTGGAAGCGGGTCCTCGCGCCCAGCCGCTCGCACAACACCTGCACCCGGCGCTGCACCGTGCGCGGGGTGCTCGAACGCCGGCGGGCTGTAGATGCCGCGGTGGGGCTCCCTGGCGGGCCGCGCGCTGCCGGTTCTCCCGGTCGTCGCCGATGTCCACCGCGTACGGGGGGTGCACGAGCACGAGCATCTCCCGGGTGGCGTCACGTTCGAGCTGCAGGTAGGGCGGGCCACCGCGTCGCGGCCGGTCACCACCTCCAGCACCTCCTCGGGCTGCGGTCCACCGCGCGCGTCGGGCAGCGGTCTACCACCGCTTTCGATGGGGAAAGTTCGCGGTGTACCGGAAAGCCGCTCTTGTTCCCGAGGTACGCATGGCCCTATGTTCGTTGCGTAGTGCGGTGTGTGTTGCGTATTAAGGAACAACCGGAGGCGCCATGAGTGGACCCCGTTTGGTGATCGTAGGTGCCGGGATCGTGGGGTGTGCTCTCGCCGACGAGCTCACCGAGCGGGGGTGGGCCGACGTCACGGTGCTCGACCAGGGGCCGCTCTTCGCCGCAGGCGGCTCCAGCAGCCACGCCCCCGGCCTGGTCTTCCAGACGAACCCGTCGAAGACGATGACCGAGTTCGCCTCCTACACCGTGCGCAAGTACACCGCGCTGGGAGAGAGCTGTTTCCGCCAGGTCGGCGGCCTGGAGGTGGCCACCACCCAGGAACGCTGGGACGACCTGCACCGTAAGCACGGCTGGGCGCAGTCGTGGGGCGTCGAGGGGGAGCTGGTCGACGCCGGGCGGTGCGCGGAGCTGTGGCCGCAGCTCGACAAGGACCAGGTGCTCGGCGGCCTGTACGTGCCGAGCGACGGCCTGGCGAGGGCGGTCGCCTGCGGTCAGGCGCAGGCGGAGCGGGCCACGCAGCGCGGGGCGAGGTTCCTGCCCGGCCACACGGTGGTGGGCGTCGAGCAGGCGGGCGGCCGGGTGACCGGCGTCGCGGTCGAGACCTCTGACGGGCGCCGGACGATCCCCGCCGACGTGGTGGTGTGCGCGGCCGGGTTCTGGGGGCCGTCGATCGGCGCGATGGCCGGGCTGACCGTGCCGCTGCTGCCGCTGGCCCACCAGTACGCCAAGTCGGGCCCCCTCGCACCCCGGCCGCAGGGGCCCATCCTGCGTCACCAGGACCGCGACCTCTACTTCCGCCGGCACGGCGACCGCATCGGCATCGGCTCCTACGCCCACAGGCCCATGCCGGTCACCCAGGACGAGATCGGCCCCCGCTCGACCACGATGCCGTCGGTGCAGGCGTTCACCGAGGAGGACTTCGACCCCGCCTGGCGCGACGCGGTCGACCTGCTGCCCGAGCTGGCCGAGTCGAAGTACGAGGAGGGCATCAACGGCGTCTTCTCCTTCACGCCCGACGGGTTCCCGCTGATCGGCGAGGCGCCGCACCTTGAGGGGTTCTGGCTGGCCGAGGCCGTGTGGGTGACCCACTCGGCGGGGGTGGCGCGGGCGGTGGCCGAGGTGCTCGTGGAGGAGCGCTCGTCGGTGGACCTGCACGAATGCGAGCTGGGCAGGTTCGAGCAGGCGCAGTTGTCGCCGGCGTTCGTCGAGGAGCGCGGCAAACAGAACTTCGTCGAGGTCTACGACGTCATCCATCCGCTGCAGCCGATGGAGTCGCCGCGGCCGCTGCGCACCAGCCCGTTCCACCCGCGCCAGCGGGAACTGGGCGGCTTCTTCCTGGAGGCGTCGGGGTGGGAGCGGCCGCACTGGTTCGAGGCCAACGCGCCGCTGCTGGAAGACCTCGTACGCCGCACGGACGAGCCCCTTCCGATCTTGGGGGCCGAGCAGCGGGACGCGTGGGCGAGCCGCTACTGGTCGCCGATCGCCGCCGCGGAGTCGTACGCGACCAGGGAGCGGGTGGCGCTCTACGACATGACGCCGCTCAAGCGCATCGAGGTCAGCGGGCCGGGGGCGGCGGCGTTCCTGCAGCGTATGACCACGAACAACGTGGACAAGAAGCCCGGCTCGGTCACCTACACCCTGCTGCTCGACGTCAAGGGCGGGATCAGGAGCGACCTCACGGTGGCGCGGCTGGACGAGGAGACCTTCCAGGTCGGCGCGAACGGCAACCTCGACCTGGAGTGGCTGACCCGGCACGCGCCCGGCGGGGTGCGGGTGCGCGACCTGACGCCCGGCACGTGCTGCGTGGGCGTGTGGGGCCCGCAGGCCAGGGAGCTGGTGCAGGGGCTCACGGACATGGACCTGGCGCACGAGAGCTTCCGCTACTTCACCTGCCGGTCCGGATACGTCGGTCACGTGCCGGTGCTCGCGATGCGCGTCTCCTACGTGGGCGAGCTGGGCTGGGAGCTCTACACCACCGCCGACATGGGGCTGAAGCTGTGGGACACGCTCTGGTCGCCCGGAGTGACGACCGCCGGCGGACGGGCCGCGTTCAACAGCCTGCGGCTGGAGAAGGGCTACCGGCTCTGGGGCGTCGACATGACCACGGAGCACAACCCGTACGAGGCGGGGCTGGCCTTCGCGGTCAGGACGGACAAGGACTTCGTCGGCCGGGACGCGCTGACGACCGACGTCACGCGCAGGCTGGTGCCACTGCTCAGCGCCGAGGTGGTCATGGGCAAGGAGCCCGTACGGCATGAGGGTCGCACGGTCGGGTACGTCACCAGCGCGGCGTACGGGCACACCATCCAGCGGCCGATCGCGTACGCGTGGCTGCCCGCCGAGCTGGCCGAGCCCGGGACGCACGTAGAAATTTCCTACTTCGGCCGCCGCGTCCCCGCGGAGGTCGCCAAGGAGCCCCTGTTCGACCCCGGGATGGAGAAGATCAGACGTTGACCCACCCCGACTTCCTCTGGCGCAACCCGGAGCCCAGACCCGCCTACGACGTCGTCATCGTCGGAGGCGGCGGCCACGGCCTGGCCACCGCCTACTACCTGGCGAAGAACCACGGCCTGACCAACGTCGCCGTGCTCGAACGCGGCTGGCTGGCCGGCGGCAACATGGCCCGCAACACCACGATCATCCGCTCCAACTACCTGTGGGACGAGAGCGCCGCGATCTACGAGCACTCGCTCAGGCTGTGGGAGGGGCTGAGCGACGAGCTGGACTACGACCTGCAGTTCAGCCAGCGCGGCGTGCTCAACCTCGCGCACAACCTGAGCGACGTGCGCGAGGGCCGGCGCCGGGTCAACGCCAACCGGCTCAACGGCGTGGACGCCGAGTGGCTCGACGCGGACGAGGTCAAGAAGTTCTGCCCGATCATCAACGTCTCCGACCGGGCCCGCTATCCCGTCATGGGCGCCACCCTGCAGCGGCGCGGCGGCATCGCCAAGCACGACCACGTGGCCTGGGCCCTGGCCCGCCAGGCGGACGCGTACGGCGTCGACCTCATCCAGGGCTGCGAGGTCACCGGCTTCGAGCTCACGGGCAACCGGGTCACGGCCGTGGAGACCTCGCTCGGGCGCATCGCGGCGGGAAAGGTCGCGCTGGCGGCGGCCGGGCACACCTCCGTGCTCGCCGAGCGGGCCGGGATCCGCCTGCCGCTGCAGTCGCACCCGCTCCAGGCGCTGGTGTCGGAGCTGCTGGAGCCGGTGCTCGACTGCGTGGTCATGTCGAACGCCGTGCACGTGTACGTCAGCCAGGCGCACAAGGGCGAGCTGGTCATGGGGGCGGGCATCGACGCGTACAACTCCTACGGGCAGCGCGGCGGCGTGCACGTCATCGAGGCGCAGATGGCGGCGGCGCTGGAGTTGTTCCCGGTCTTCAGCCGGGTGCGGGTGCTGCGCACCTGGGCCGGGATCGTCGACGTCTCTCCTGACGCCTCGCCCATCATCGGGCCGACCCCCGTTGAAGGGCTCTACGTCAACGCGGGCTGGGGCACCGGCGGCTTCAAGGCGACCCCGGGGGCGGGCTGGGTCTACGCCCACACGCTGGCCCACGACCGGCCGCATCCGCTGGCGCAGCCGTACGGGCTCGACAGGTTCACGACGGGGGCGCTCATCGACGAGCACGGCGCGGCGGCGGTGGCGCACTGATGTTGCTGATCGACTGCCCGCACTGCGGGCCCCGCGACGAGAACGAGTTCCACTACGGCGGCCAGGCCGGCATCGCCTGCCCCACCGGCGAGGTGACGGACGAGCAGTGGGCCGCGTACGTGTTCGTGCGCGACAACCCCAAGGGCTGGTTCCACGAGCGATGGTTCCACGTGCACGGCTGCCGGGCCTGGTTCACGGTCGAACGCCACACGGTCACCCACGAGATCAGGAAGCCACGATGAGGTTCACGTTCGACGGCCGCCCGATGACGGGCGAGCCGGGTGACACGCTGGCCGCCGCGCTGCTGCGCAACGGGGTGCGGGTGGTCGGCCGCAGCGTCGACCTCGGCCGCCCGCGCGGCATCTTCACGGCCGGCCCCGAGGAACCGAACGCGCTGGTCCGCGTGGGCGCCGACCCGATGCTCGCGGCCACCACCGTGGAGCTCCTCGACGGGCTGGAGGCGCACAGCCTGCGCGGCAAGGGCCGGGTCGACCTCGACGCGGTGGACGAGCGCCGCTGCGACAAGGGCTACCTGCACTGTGACGTGCTGGTGGTCGGCGGCGGACCGGCCGGGCTGGCCGCGACCGTCGCGGCGGGACGGGCGGGGGCGCGGGTGATCCTCGTGGACGACCAGCCCCGGCTCGGCGGCGACCTGCTGAACAGCCGCCTGCTCCTGGACGGCGCTCCCGCGCTCGACTGGGTGGCCGGCCTCGACCTGCCCGCCCGGGTGCTCACCAGGACGACGGCCGTCGGCTACTACGACCACAACTACGTGGTCGCCGTGGAGCGGCGGGCCCGCGGCGAGCGGCTGTGGCACATCAGGGCGGGTCGCGTGGTGCTGGCCACGGGCGCCCACGAGCGCTCGGTCGCCTTCCCCGGCAACGACCGGCCCGGCGTGATGCTGGCCGCGTCCGCCCGCGCCTACGCCAACCGTTACGGCGTGCGGGCCGGACGGCGGGCGGTGGTGTTCGCCTGCGCCGACTCCGGCTACGAGGCGGCGCGGGACCTCGTCGCGGCCGGGGTGGACGTGCTCGCCGTCGTCGACCCGCGTCCTTCCGGCCTGCCCGCGGACGTGGAGATCCTGGCCGGGCAGGTGGTGACGGGGACGAGCGCCGACGAGGAGGGCGTGCTCACCGGCGTCCAGGTGGGATCCCGGCACTTCGACGCCGACCTGCTGGCCGTCGCCGGCGGCTGGAACCCGGCCGTGCACCTGTTCAGCCAGTCCGGGGGCCGCACCAGGTACGACGAGGAGCTCGCGGCGTTCGTGCCCGGCACGTCGGCACAGGGCGAGCGGTCGGCCGGGGCCTGCCGGGGCCTGTACGTCACGCGCGAGGCCATCGCCGACGGCTACGCCGCGGGAGCCGAGGCCGCCGGACAGACCGTGCCGGCGCAGGATCACGGCGCCGCCGGGCCAGGCGTGCCGGACCTGCGCGTGCCGGAGTGCGACGAGCGGACCCCGCGGCGGCCGGCCGCCCTGTGGCTCGTCGAGAGGGCCCCGGGCAGCGAGCCCGCCTTCGCGGACCTGCACCGGGACGTGACCGTGACCGACCTGGCGAGGGCCACGGCCACCGGGATGCGCTCGGTGGAGCACGTCAAGCGCTACACCACCGCCGGCACCGGCGCCGACCAGGGCAAGACCTCGGGCGCGGTCGTGGTGGGCGTCATGTCCGCGCTGCTCGGCGCAGCGCCCGGCCAGGTCGGTACGACCACGTTCCGGCCGCCGTACACGCCCGTGTCCTTCGCCACCCTCGCGGGACGCGACCGCGGCGCGCTGTCCGACCCCGTCAGGACGACCGCCCCGCACGACGCGCACGTGGCGCGCGGAGCGGTGTTCGAGGACGTCGGCCAGTGGAAACGCCCCCGCTACTTTCCCCAGGACGGCGAGGACATGGAGGCCGCCGTGCGGCGCGAGTGCCACGCGGCCCGCACCGCCGTCGCCGCCATGGACGCCTCCACCCTCGGCAAGATCGACATCAGGGGCGCGGACGCGGGCGAGTTCCTCGACCGCGTCTACACGAACCTGTACTCCACGCTCGCCGTCGGCGCCTGCCGCTACGGCGTGATGTGCGGGGCCGACGGCATGGTCTTCGACGACGGCACCACGACCAGGCTCGCCGACGACCACTACCTGACGACCACGACCACGGGCAACGCCGCCGCGGTGCTCGACTGGATGGAGGAGTGGCGGCAGACGGAGTGGCCGGATCTGGACGTGTCGTTCACCTCGGCCACCGACCACTGGGCGACGGTCGCCGTCGTGGGACCCCGCGCCCGCGAGGTCATCGCGGTGGTCGCGCCGGAGGCGGTGGAGCTGGCGTTCATGCGGTACGCGAGCGTGCCGGTGCTGGGCGTGGGCGGCCGGGTCTTCAGGATCAGCTTCTCCGGCGAGCTGGCCTACGAGGTCAACGTGCCGTGGCGGTACGGCAGGGCGCTGTGGGAGGCGGTGCTGGAGCTGGGCGCGGTGCCGTACGGGACCGAGACCATGCACGTGCTGCGGGCGGAGAAGGGATTCGCGATCGTCGGGCAGGAGACCGACGGGACGGTGACCCCGCAGGACCTCGGCATGGGATGGATCGTCTCCAAGCGCAAGCCGGACTTCGTCGGCAAACGCTCACACTCACGGCCCGACACCGCGCGCCCCGACCGCAAGCGCCTGGTCGGCCTGCTCGCCGACGATCCGGACGCGCTCGTCGAGGAGGGCGCCCAGCTGACCGAGGCAGGTGTCGCGCCGATGCTCGGCCACGTCACCTCCAGCTACCACAGCGCCGCGCTCGGCCGCACGTTCAGCCTGGCCCTGGCGAGGAACGTGACCCCCGGCGACCGGCTCACGGCGGTGTCCGGGGACGCGGTGCAGCCGGTGACCGTCGTGGAGCCCGTCCTCTACGACCCGGACAACACCCGCCGCGACGGCGACCCGCTGCCGGAGCCGCCGGCGGCGTACAGGGGGGACTGCCGGTCGGAGAGCCCGGCTGCCGCGTTCGCCGAGCGTTTCGAGGCGGTGAGCACGTCGCGGGTGCGCCTGCGCGAGGTGCCGTTCGTCCCGATGTGGGAGGTGCGTGGCGCGGATCCGGGCACGGGCCTGCGGCTGGGCCCCGACTGGTGGCTGGTGGCCGGGGACGTCCCGCCGCGTCCCGGCTGGGTGGACGTGTCGGGGCAGCGTACGGTGCTGGAGCTCGCCGGGCCCGCCGCCTACGACGTGCTCATCACCGGCTGTCCGATCGACCTGGACCCGTCGGTCTTCCCGGGGCACGCCCAGACCCTGCTGGCCAGGACCTCGGTGATACTTGAGCGGCTATCGCCTGAAAAGTACCGGATCTACGTGAGATCATCTTTCGCTAAGTACCTGGCAGAGTGGCTGATCGATGCCCTGGAGGCTTCATAAGAGCCATTGATGGGCATTTCTATCCCTAGACTTTACGCAAACAAGGTCCGGGGGTGGCGTGGTGGGGGTTCGGGGAGTCATGGCCGGTCTGGCCGTGTCGGGGATGCTCGCCGGATGCGGCGGGCTGACCGTGCAGTCGGCGGGCCAGCACGTGGAGAAGGCGGACAAGGTCTCGGTGTCGGAGGCCCGCTCGAAGCTCGACGGGCTCGACGTCAAGGGCCGCGCCCCGAAGACCGGCTTCGACCGCGACGAATTCGGCCCCGCCTGGTCGGACGTCGACCACAACGGCTGCGACACCCGTAACGACATCCTCAAGCGCGACCTCGAAGGCGAGACGTTCAAGCCGGGCACCCACGACTGCGTCGTCCTGACCGGCACGCTCGAAGACCCGTTCAGCGGCAGGACCATCGAGTTCAAACGCGGCCAGGACACCAGTTCCAAGGTCCAGATCGACCACCTCGTGCCGCTGTCGGACGCCTGGCAGAAGGGCGCGCAGCAGTGGTCGAAGACCAAGCGCAAGGAGTTCGCCAACGACCCGCTCAACCTGCTGGCCGTGGACGGGCCGCTCAACGGGCAGAAGAGCGACTCCGACGCCGCCACCTGGCTGCCGCCGCGCAAGGCGTACCGGTGCGCCTACATCAGCCGGCAGATCGACGTGAAGGCCAAGTACGACGTGTGGGTGACCAAGGCGGAGAAGCAGGCCATGGAGACCATTCTCGACGGCTGCTGACCGATGGCCGGGGTCCGGTCGTGATGAACATGGCCCGCTGACCCGGTCGTACTATCCCCGCAGAACGGTGACCTGGCGGCCGGACGGTGTGGTCGCCTGCTCGAAACTGCCGCGGTCCTTCCACGGAGGGGCTTCGGGGCGGCGGTCGAAGATGACCAGCACGCCGGTGGTGAGGGTGAGGCGGTCGAGGTAGCGGTCGAGCTGGGCGAGGCCTTCGGGTTTCGGGTCGTTTTCTCCGGCTCGCCAGACCTTGAGCTCCATGGCCTCGCGTTGTATCAGGCGCTCGCCGTCGGGACCGGTGTGAGGCCAGCGGATCAGGACGTCGAGGCGTTTGGTGCCGGCGGCGTATTCGCGGTCGAGGTAGCCGCCGCCGTTGACCAGGCGGTGCAGGAAGGCCATGAGGATGATCTGGCAGGCGGCTTCGTGGTAGCCCTCCTGCTGGATGAGGACCTCGCCGTGCTCGCGCCAGAACACGACGAACTCCTCCAGCAGGCGTGCCAGGTCGAAGCGGCCGTCGGGGAGCACGAAGCTGTGCGGGTCGGCGTGGATGTTCTGTTCGGTCAGATCGCCCAGCACGCGCAGGATGACCTCGCGGTAGATGGGGTTGGCCACCTGAGGCGGAGGCTTCTGTGTGATCAGGCCCAGATCGCGGGCGTAGGACAGGTCGTCGGTGATATGGCGGTCGGTGTAGTGGGCACCGGCCACGATCGGTTCCATCACCCGCTTGACCCGGGGCTCGTGCAGCCGGGCGGCCAGGGCGTCCAAATGGGTGGCACGCGCCCGGATCAGCCGCTCCTTGGCATCCTCCACCTGCTCGGAGACGATGGCGCCGGTCACCCCCATGTTGAAGGTGATCTCGTGGGCGATGGCGTTGACCAGCCACGGCTGGCCCTGGGTCAGCTCGAAGACCCGGTCGATCGCGTCCTTGGTGAACTCCTGGCCGGTGGCCTGGGTGTGCTGGTCGTAGAGTTCGGCGATCTGGTCGGCGGTGAAGTCGCCCAGCCGCAGTGACTCGGTGACGATGTTGAACGGGCTGGTGGGATTGCACCGGCCGGGGTCGGCGCCCACAGCGGTCTTGTAGTCACGGACGTCACGTAGCCCGCACAGGATCACGGACGTGGGGAACGGGTGCCCCTCGGGCCGGGCGTTGTGGCCGTCACGGAGCTGGCAGAGGAAGCTGATCAGGCTGTCGCCCTGCAGGGCGTCGATCTCGTCGAAGAACAGCACCACCCGGCGTGGGCTGCGGCGGCACCACTCGCTCAGCGCGACATCGATGCGGCTGCCCGGCGTGGCCTGCGGCCAGGGGTCCGGCGGCAGCAGCTCGTCCGGCCAGCCCGACCGCCTGGCCGCCGCACGGATCGAGTCGAGCAGCATCGACTCCCCCCACCCGACGTCGTCGCGGGCCACCTTGGCCCGTTCGCAGGAGAACACCAGAGCCGCGACCTCGCCTTCGGCCGTCAGCTCGGACGCCAGAGTGCGCAGCGCGGTGGTCTTGCCGGTCTGCCGGGGCGCGTGGACCACGAAGTAGCGGTCCATGTCGATCAGCGCTCGCGCCTCCGGCAGCCGAGGTGTGGGCGGCAGCATGTAGTGCTGCCGGGGGTCGCACGGACCCGCGGTGTTGAAGGACATCGCTCGGGGTGGGTGCATGGTCACATACTGTCATCATTCCTTGTGCCGTGCGGCACTGGTGCTCTGTCTACTTGCTCCGGAGGCTGCCCAGCGGGCTGAAATCTTCCTCCAGCGCCGTCTTCCAGCCGGTGTCCTCGGAGCAGAGGACACTGCGTAGGTAGGCGGTGGTGAGCCGCTGGATCAGGGCGACGCGGGCCGGATGCTCGTCGGTCGTCTCGGCGGCCTCGTACCCGGAGATGCCCCCGAGCGAATGCTCCGCCCCCGACAGCGTGAGCAGGCTCTTGCTCCCGGGACTGTGCACGTAGGAGTCGGTGAACCAGTCGGGGCCGCGCGTGGACAGTGCGGACTGGTCCTTGTCCCCCGCGACGATGAGCGCGGGGGTGGTCATGTCGCCGAAGTACGGCCTCATGGAGGGGAAGTGCTCGGCCGCGAACGGGGTCAGGTCGTCGCCGAGGCCCGTGAGGGCGAACAGCACGCCCGCCTTGACCCGGGGGTCGGACATGTCCTCCCCGGGAACACCGCCGGAGCCGAGGACCCGCGCGCCCAGCAGTGCGCTCGCGCTCTGGGCTCCCCAGGAGTGGCCCGCCACGGCGATGCGGCTGCGGTCGATGCGTCCCCCGAGTCCCGGTACGGCCGCTTCGAGGAGGTCGAGCCCGTCGAGAGCGCGCTTGAGGTCCTCGATGCGAAAACGCCAGATCCGTGGTGTACGGGGATCCTTGGGCGGGAGGCCGAGCGTCCGGGACTCGAGGTGGGTGGGCCGCAGCACCACGAACCCATGAGCGGCCCAGTGGTCCGCCAGCGGGGCATAGCCGTGCATCGACTGGCCGTAGCCGTGCGAGAACACGACGACGGGCAGCCCGGTGCCGGTCACGGGGGCGGACACGTGGACCTGGAGGTCCTCGCCGCGGCCCGGCGCGGGCAGGACGACCGGCTTCACCGAGACGACCGGTGCGGGGGAGCCGGCCGTGAGATCTGTTTCCGTCATGAGAGCGGTCTCTCCTTCTGGCGGTTCTTGACGATGAGCTCGTCGGCGACCCACCGTGCGACGCCGGCGGGATAGGGCGGCATGAGCCCGAGGACGATGTGGGTGAAGCCGGCGTCGATGGCCTCGGCGATCGAGTCGCGGGTGAGGTCGGGCTGGTCGTAGGAGACGGGCAGGTGGATCGAGCGGATGATCGAGGCGGGGTCGCGGCCGATCTCGCCGCAGTAGCGGTCCAGCAGCTCGCTGCGGCTGACGACGTCCTTCATGTCGCCGCCGGGGATGTTCCACAGGTCGGCGTGCTGGGCGGCCACGCGCAGCGTCGCGGAGGCACGCCCGCCGATGAGGATGGGCGGGTGGTGGCGCTGGACGGGCTTGGGGTTGCCGTACGCGCCGGTGACCTGGATGTACGTGCCGTGGAAGTCGAACGGTTCCTGCTCCGTCCACACCCGCCGGATCACCGTGCACGCCTCCGCGAGGCTGCCCACGGCGTGGGCGGTGTCGTGGAAGGGCAGGCCGTGGGCTTCGTACTCGCGGTGGGCCAGTGGCCAGCTGGGACGTGAGCCGGCGCCGATGCCGAAGTCGAGCCGTCCGCCGGAGACGACGTCCACGGTCGTCGCGATCTTGGCCAGTAACGCCGGTGGGCGGATGCGGTTGCTGGTCACCATCACGCCGAGCCGCAGCCGCCGGGTCTGCGCGGCGAGGGCGGAGAGCAGCGTCCAGCCCTCGTAGATGGTGCCGTCGGGGGCGCCGAAGATGGGCAGAAGGTGGTCGAACAACCAGGCGTGTTCGATCTCGGGGATCTCGTCCGCCTCGCGCCAGACCCGGAGGATGTCGTGGTAGTCGACCTGGGACGGAGCGGTCATGAGACCGAAGCGGGGTCTCGTGGTGTGGAGCATGAGGCGCTGGCCCTTCCGGGGGTGTAAGCGGAACAGTTCTCCGGTGTGTGGTCGGTCGCCCGTCGTAGTGGTCCCGTGCGCCTGCACGGTCCGGGAGTGCCGCCCCGCACTCGGCTGTATCGCGAGGCCGCGGTGGCGGCGACGGGTGGCTTGGCCCTGCGGGTGGCCCTCTGGCATCATGGGGTAAACGGAATCTGGTTCCAGCTACGATAGGGAACCTCGTTCCGTTTCGCAAGTGTGGCGACGGAAGGACATGGCGCGGTGAACGACGGAGGCGCGAGGCGCGCCGCCACCCGCAAGCGGGCCGACGCCCGGCGCAACGAGAGGACGCTGCTCGACGCCGCCGCGGCCGTCTTCGTGACCTCGGGCGTCGAAGCACCCGTGCGCGACATCGCCGCCAGGGCGGGAGTCGGGGTGGCCACGATCTACCGCCATTTCCCGACCCGGTCCGACCTCATCATCGCCGTCTACCGGCACCAGGTCGAAGCCTGTGCCGAGGCCGGTCCGGCCCTGCTGGATACCGCCACCAGCCCCTATGACGCGCTCAGGCGGTGGATCGACCTCTTCGTCGACTTCCTGGTCACCAAGCACGGGCTCGCCTCCGTGCTGCAGTCCGACAACGCCGGGTTCGACACGCTGCACGCCTACTTCCTCGACCGCCTCGTGCCCGTCTGCACCCGGCTGCTCGACGCGGCGTCCGCCGCCGGGGAGATCCGCTCCGACATCAACGCCCTCGAACTCATGCGCGGTGTCGGCAACCTCTGCATCGGCGCCGACAACGACCCCCGCTACGACGCGCGGCGGATGGTCGCCCTCCTCATAGCGGGGCTCCGCCCGCAAGCATGAAACGCCGGGCCGCGGTGGCCCGGCGTTCCTCGCGAGAGGCGGATCAGTCGTCGTCTGTGTCGTCCCGGTCGTCGTCGTCCTTGTCCGCCTGCTCCGTCTCGTTCTTGGTGACCTTGCCCGTGGCGGCATCGATCTTCAGCTCGTGCCGCTGCGAGCCCTTGGTCAGCTCGATCTCCCACACGTCCGCCCCCGTGTCCCTGGAGTCGAGGTCGAGCTCGCTGACCCAGGCGCCCGCCACCTGCTTGTGCGCGATCTCGATGGCCTGCTCCGCCGTGACCTTCGGGGCGGGGGCGGCGGCGGTGGTGGCGGCGACGGCCGCGCCTCCGCCCGCGACCAGCGTGACGACCCCGGCACCTGCAACGATGAACTTCTTCGTGATTCGCATGCCTTCACGAAACCGCGACCGCCGCTAATCGCGCGCTAAGCCATGGTTAACGCCTCGTCCATGGCGCCGTGGGTGTCCCACGCCAGCCGGCGGATCACGGGGATGCGGGCACGGAGCCGTCCAGGACGATCTCGACCCGCGCGCCGCCCCCCGGGGCCGTGGAGACGGTCAGGCCGCCTCCCGACGACTCGGCGGTGCGGCGGGCGATGTCCAGGCCCAGCCCGGTCGAGCCGCCCCCGCTGATGCCGCGCTCCAGCAGCGCCGTGTCGAAGCCTGGGCCGGAGTCCTCGACCACCAGCAGGGCCCCGGAGTCGTGCGGAGCCAGGCGTACCGCCATGGGCACCCCCTCGGGGGTGTGCGCGAAGACGTTGCCCAGCAGCGCGTCCACGCAGGCGGACAGTTCCTCGGCGCCCACCGCCACCGGCAGCGACGCCTCGGGCAGCCGGACCGACACCTCCCGCCCCTGGTCCTCGGCCAGCACCGACCAGAACCGCACCCGCTCGCGCACCACCTCCGCCGCGTCGCACGTGTCGCGCCCGGCGGAGCGCCGCCGCGCGTCCGTGATGACCGTGCTCACCGCCCGTTCGAGCGCGTCCACGCGGCTCTGCAGGCGCGCCCTCTCCTCCGGGTCGCGCAACGACTCGGCGTCCAGCCGCAGGCCCGTCAGAGGGGTACGCAGCCGGTGCGACAGGTCCGCCACCGACTCCCGTTCCGCCGCGAGCAGGTCGTCGATGCGCCCCGCGAGATGGTTGAGCGCCAGCGCCACCGAGCGCACCTCGGGCGGACCGCCCGGCTCCGCCCTGGCGGACAGGTCGCCGCCGGCCAGCCGGTGGGAGACCCCGGCGAGCCCGTCCACGGGCCTGGTCACGGCGAGCGCCAGCCGGTCCGCCAGCACGATGCCCAGCACGACCAGGGCGAGCCCGAGTACGAGCAGCGCCAGCCACGCCTCCCGCACGCCCTTGGTCAGCTCGGCGTCCGGCACGAACACCCTGATCACGGCCGTGCCCTCGGGCGTCTGCGCCGAGGTCAGCACCTCCCTGCCCCCGGGGGCCGCGGCGGTGACGCTGCGTCCGGTGGCGGCCAGGCGTACGGCGTCGGAGCGGGGCGCCTGCCCGCCCACCGTGCCGCCACCCGGCAGGAACACGGTCACGGGCCGCCCCGCCTGCTGCACGGCCAGCGCCAGGTCGGGCGTGCCCACGGCCACCGCGACGTACTCGGCCGCCGCGGTGGCCCTGCTCATGGCGCCGTTCTCGGCCACGGCGCGGATCAGCAGCGCCATCGGCACCAGCAGCGCGATCAGCACGAGGGACGTGGTCGCGGCGACCAGCAGCGCCAGCCACCGCCTCATGACGGCTCGACCAGCTTCACGCCGACGCCGCGCACGGTGTGCAGGTAGCGCGGCTCGGACGCCGTCTCGCCGAGTTTCCTGCGCAACCACGACAGGTGCACGTCCACCGTCTTGTCGGCCCCGCCGTACGGAAGCTGCCAGACCTCCGTCAGCAACTCCCGCTTGGTGACGACCTCGCCCGGCCGGGAGGCGAGATAGTGTAGGACGTCGAACTCGCGCGGCGTCAGGTCGAGCTCCGCCCCGTCCAGCGTGGCCGTACGCGCCCGCTGATCCACCCGCAGGGCCCCCACGGCCAGCGGCTCCGGCCCCGAGTCGCCGCCCGACCGCCGCAGCACGGCCCTGACCCGGGCGTCGAGCTGCGCCGCGCTGTACGGCTTGACCACGTAGTCGTCGGCGCCCGCGTCCAGCACCGGCACCATCTCCGCGTCGCCGTCGCGAGCCGTCGCCACGATCACCGGCACCTGGCTGACCGCCCGCAACATGCGCAGCAGCTCCACCCCGTCGAGGTCGGGCAGCCCCAGGTCGAGGACGATGAGGTCGGGGCGGTCGTGCACGGCCAGCCGCAGCCCGTCGAGCGCCGTCGGTGAGGAGGAGACGGCGTGGCCGAGCTCCCGCAGCCCGCGGCTGAGCGCCGTGCGGATCGCCACGTCGTCCTCGATGAGCAGGATGTCAGCCATGTACTTGAACGTAGACGCTTGGTGGCGATGCCTCAGGCCGCCTTAGGGTCGCCTTAACCTGACGTTAGCCGTACATGGGGGAGGCTGGGAGGCGATGAAGAGACTCGTCCTGGCCTGGGCCGCCACCGCCGTCGCCGCCACCGGCGCGGGCGTGGCCGTGCTCGGCCTGCTCGGCAACGGCCTCACCGGCGCCTCCAGCCACGTGCTCACCGGGCCGGAGGTGCGCGCGGCCCTGGCGACCGCGACGCCGCGCGCGGTCATGACGCCGACCGGCTCGCCCGCCCGGACCCGGCAGGAGAAGCTGATCCGCAGCGCGGGCGGCACGGTGATCGCCTCCTGCGACGGCGACCAGGTGACGTTGCGCTCGTGGAGCCCCGCCCAGGGTTACGCGGCGGACGGCGTCGAGCCGGGGCCCGCCCGGGAGGCCAAGGTCGAGTTCGAGCAGGAGGAAGGCGACGAGGTGGAGCTCACCATCGCCTGCGCGGGCGGCCGGCCCGTGTCCCGCACCTCGTCGTAGCCCGCCCGGTCAGCGGCTTCCGCGCACCTGCAACGCCCCGAGCAGCTCCTCGGACGCCCTGGTGATGGTCTCGACGGCCCGGTCGAACGCCTGCGCGTTGTGCGCGGCGGGTGCCCGGAAGCCGGAGATCTTCCTGACGTACTGCAGCGCCGCCGCGCGTACGTCCTCCTCGGTCACACTCTCGGTGTACGGGGGACGGAGGGTCTTGATGCTTCTGCACATGCCTCAACGGTAATAGCCCATGCGCTGGCTTATCTCCCGCGCACCCTCGACCAGCAGCTCGCCCACCTCGGGCAGCCGGTCGGGTGTCAGCCGGTAGGAGGGCGCGGAGACGCTGACGGCAGCCACGACGGTGCCGTCGTTGCCCCTGATCGGCGCGGCGACCGCGTTCAGCCCGACCTCGAGCTCCTCCACGGCCGCGGCCCAGCCGCGCTCCCTGATGGCGTCGAGGTCCAGCTCGTCCTCGGAGGTGATCGTGCTGGGGGTGTAGCGGTCGAGCTCGCCGGGCACGCTCAGGGCGCCGAAGGCCAGCAGCACCTTGCCGCTGGAACTGGCGTGGGCGGGGGTGCTCTGCCCGACCCAGTTGTGTCCGCTGATCGCGGCCGGGCCGCGGATCTGGGTGAGGTTGACCGCGTCGCCGTCCTGGGGGACCGCGATGTTGACGGTCTCGCCGAGCTGCTCGGCCAGCCGCTCGCACACGTCTCTGCCTTCGCGCGACAGGTCGAGCTGGGCGGTGGCCGCTCCTGCCAGGCGTACGACGCCGAAGCCGAGCTGGTAGCGCCCCCGGTCGCTGCTCTGCTCCACCAGACCGCCCTGCTCCAGAGCGGCGAGTAAACGGAAGGCCGTGGACTTGTGCACGTCGAGCTCTGTCGCGAGGTCCGTCACTCGGGTAGAACCCTCACGGGCGAGGATTTCCAGGATGGCAATGGCCCGATCTACTGATTGCACGGTCGCGGTGTTGCTCATACCGCAACAGCATACTTCGCTGCACGGAGCTTCTCACGGGGATCTTGGCGGGCGGTGAGCGGAATCGGCGGTGTACGCGCACGTCAGCGGCCCTGGAAAAGTAATTGACTACTCAACTGCCGTCGGCCACCGGACGGAGCTCGTTGCCGAAGTCGAGCGCGATCTTCCGCATGCCCTCGGCCAGCTCGTCGCGGTCCAGCCCGTCGATGCGTTCGGCGGGGCCCGACACCGACATCGCGGCCACCACCCGGTCACCGTCCCAGACGGGCACGGCCAGGCAGTGCACGCCCAGCTCCTCCTCGCCCAGGTCCATGGCGTAACCCCGTGACCTGATCCGTTCGAGCTCGGCGAGCATCGCGCCCAGCTCGATGATCGTGTTGGGGGTGCGCCGCGGCATGCCGGTCCGCTCGAACACCGCGACCGCCTCGGAGGCGGGCCGCCCGGCCAGCAGCACCTTGCCCACCGCCGTGCTGTGCGGCAGCACCCGCCTGCCGACCTCGGCGAACATGCGCAGCCTGCGCGGCGAGGGCGCCTGGGCCACGTAGACGATGAAGTCGCCTTCGAGCACGGCCAGGTTGGCGGTCTCGCCGGACAGCTCGACCATCTTGGCGAGGTACGGTTGCGCCCACTCGCCGACCATGCTCTCCGCGATGCCGCCCAGGCGTACGAGCCCGCCGCCGAGCGCGTACCGGCGGTCGGACTCCTGGCGTACGTAGCCGCGGGCGAGCAGCGTCCGCAGCAGCCGGTGGATGGTGGCGTACGGCAGGCCCGTCCTGGCGGCGATCTCCGACAGGCCCGCCTCACCCCCGTGCTCGGCCAGCGCCTCCAGCACGTCGAGCGCCCGCTCGACCGACTGGACGCTCACAGGCGCACGCCGCGTAGCGAGGCGTCGAGCACCTCGGCCGTGTGCGCCACCCTGATCTCCCCGCCGGCGCGGCGCATGGCGGAGGCGATCTGCATGGTGCAGCCGGGGTTGGCGGAGACCAGCAGGCCGGCGCCGGTCGTGCCCACCGCGCGCGCCTTCCTGTCGCCGAGGTCGCGGGCGGCCTGCGGCTGCAGGATGTTGTACGTGCCCGCGGACCCGCAGCAGATGGCCGACTCGGGGATCTCGCGCAGTTCCAGGCCGGGGATGCCGCGCAGCAGCTCGCGCGGCTGCTCACGGATGCCCTGGGCGTGGGCCAGGTGGCAGGCGTCGTGGTAGGCGACGGTGAGCGGCAGCGGATGCCGCGTGGCCACGGGGCCCAGCTCGGCGAGATATTCCGACAGGTCCGCGACCTTGAACCGGGGCTCGCGGCCGAGCAGCTCGGCGTATTCCTTCATGGAGGAGCCGCATCCCGCGGCGTTCACCACGACGGTGTCGACGCCCGCCTTCTCGAACGTCCTGACCGTGCGCCGGGCGAGCCTCCTGGCCTGCTCGTCGCGCCCCGAGTGCACGCTGAGCGCGCCGCAGCAGCCCTGACCCCGCGGGATGACCACGTCGCAGCCCTCCAGCGCGAGCACCCGCGCGGTGGCCGCGTTGACCTGGGGGAAGAACTCTCCCTGTACGCACCCGGTGAGCATGCCGACCACGGCCCTGCGCTCACCCCTGGCCCTGACGACGCGCGGCATGCGCGAGCGGTGCTCCACCCGCGGCGCCAGCCCCGCCATGGAGCCGAGGCCGGGATGCACCCGGGACAGGAACGGCGCCATCCGCCCGGCCAGCCACGTCGTCGGCCGCAGCAGCCGCAGCCTGCGCGGGTAGGGGAAGAGACTGAACACGATTCCGCGCACGGCCCGGTCCTCCGGCTCGCGTACGTGCTCCCGCTCGACCACGGCCCTGGTCTGCTCGATCAGCCGGTCGTACTTGACCCCGGAGGGGCACGCCGTGACGCACGCCATGCAGCCCAGGCAGGCGTCGAAGTGCCCGGCCATCTCGGGGGTGATGGGCGTGCCCTCGACGTGCTGTTTCATCAGGTGGATACGGCCACGCGGCGAGTCCATCTCCTCGCCCCACAGCGCGTACGTCGGGCACGTCGGCAGGCAGAAGCCGCAGTGCACGCAGTCGTTGATCAGCTCAGGATCCACGTCAGATCCTTCCTGCGAACCGGCCGGGGGACATCCTGCGCCCGGGATCGAACCGTTCCTTCACCCGCCGCATCAGCGGCAACGTGCTCACCTGCCCCCACCTGTCGATCCCGTCGTACGGCGAGGCGGGGACGCTCACCCGCCCGCCCAGCGCCTCGATCCGCGCTCTGAGCCGGTCGACGGCGGCCGTCAGCTCCGCCTCAGAAACCTCGCCGCCGCGTTCCAGATAGGCGTGTCCCGTGGCCGGGGAGCCGCGGAAGGAGAACCCGCTCTCGCCCGCAGCCACCAGCGCCTCGATCGTGCGCGCGGGCGGGAAGCGCAGCTCTGCCAGCACCTCGTCCGTGAGGATGCGTCCCCACCAGTCCGGCGGCCCGTCCGTGATCGTGCCGTCGCCGAGCACGTCGCGCAGGGCCAGCGCGCGCTGCTCGGCGGCCGACCCCTCCACCAGCACCGCGATCGTCGCGTGCCGGCCGTCGGGACAGTCGATGTCCACGGCAGAGGGTTCGGCCTGGGAGGCGGCCAGGCGCACCAGGGTCTCCGCGGCGAGGCCGGCGACCTGCGTGCCCGCCACGACCCAGCGCCGCCGCGCGGGCAGCGGGTGCAGGCGGAAGGTCGCCTCGGCGATCACGCCCAGCGTGCCGCGCGAACCGGTGAAGAGCTTGCCGAGGTCGTAGCCGGCGACGTTCTTGACCACCTTGCCGCCCGACCGCGCGACCGTGCCGTCGGGCAGGACGACGGTGACGCCGATGAGCAGGTCGCGGGCGGTGCCGTAGCGGAAGGAGCGCGGGCCGGCGGTCGCGGCGGCCAGCGTGCCGCCGACCGTCGTGTGCCCGGCGAACGGCGGGTCGAGCGCCAGCTCCTGCCCTTTGCCGGCGAGCGCGGCGGCCAGGGCGTCCATCGTGACGCCGGCCTGCGCCCGCACCACGAGGTCGCCGGCCGCGTGCTCGATGACCTCGTTCATGCAGCACATGTCGAGCAGGACGTCGCACCGCTCGGGCGGGTGGCCCCAGTGCAGCTTGGTGCCGCCGCCCACGGGCACCACCGCGAGGTCCTGCTCCTCGCAGGCCCGCAGCACCGCCGCGATCTCCTCCACCGTCTCGGGCAGCGCCACCCAGCGCGGGACCACGCCGCTCACGGCGTCCTTGTCGCCGGCCCGCCTGACCGTCACGCCGCTCGCCGCCAGGGTCATCAGAACTGTTCCGCCTTCCCCGACTCGACCAGCGGGTGCACGCCCTTGCGCACGCCCGGCACCTCGCCGCACAGCCGCGGCGTGGGAAACACCTTGCCCGGGTTGGACAGCCCGCGCGGGTCGAACGCGCACCGGACGAGTTGCATGGTGTCCAGGTCGTCGTCGCTGAACATCCTCGGCATATAACGTGATTTGTCGACTCCGACGCCGTGCTCGCCCGTGATCGAGCCGCCGTGCTCGATGCACAGGTCGAGGATCGCGCCGGAGACCACCTCGGCCCGCTCGCCCGCACCCGGCTCCGCGTCGTCGAACAACACCAGCGGATGCAGGTTGCCGTCGCCCGCGTGGAAGACGTTGGCCACCTTGATCCGGTGCTCGGCCGAGAGCCGGTCGATGGCGGCCAGCACGCCGGGCAGCGACGTGCGCGGCACCACGCCGTCCTGGACGATGTAGGCCGGGCTGATGCGCCCCACGGCCGCGAACGCCGACTTGCGGCCCTTCCAGATGGCCGCCCGCTCGGCCGCGCCGGCCGCCACCCGCAGTTCGAACGCGCCCGAGCAGATCTCCTTGAGCCGGTCGAACTGCAGCTCCACCTCGTCGGCGGGCCCGTCGAGCTCCACGATGAGCACGGCGCCCGCGCCCTCGGGATAGGCGCAGGCCACCGCCGCCTCGGCCGCCTCGATGGCCAGCGCGTCCATCATCTCGATCGCGGCCGGCACGATGCCCGCCCCGATGATCGCCGAGACCGCCTCGCCGCCCTGCTCGATGCTCTCGAACGCGGCCAGCACCGTGGTCACCGACTCGGGCGCGCGGCACAGGCGTACCGTGACCTTGGTGGCGATGCCCAGCGTGCCCTCCGAGCCCACGAACGCGCCCAGCAGGTCGTAGCCGGGGTCCGCGCGGTCGAGCGTCACCAGGTCGCCGTCGGGGGTGACGATCTCGCAGGCCTCGACGTGGTTGACGGTGAAGCCGTACTTCAGGCAGTGGGCGCCGCCGGAGTTCTCGGCGACGTTGCCGCCGATCGAGCAGATCTGCTGGCTGGAGGGGTCGGGGGCGTAATAGTAGCCCTGGTCGCGCACGGCCTCGGTGATGGCCAGGTTGGTGACGCCCGGCTCCACCACCGCCCTGCGGTTGTCGAGGTCGATCTCCAGGATGGCGCGCATCTTCGAGGTGACGATGAGCACGCCGTCCTCGCGGGGGAGCGCGCCTCCCGACAGCCCGGTGCCCGAGCCCCTCGCCACGAAGGGCACGCCGAAGTCGTTGCACAGGCGTACCACGCGGGCGACCTGCTCGGCCGTGGCGGGCAGCACGACCACGCCCGGGGTCGCCCGGTGGTAGGTCAGGCCGTCGCACTCGTAGGTGCGCAGGCGTACGGGATCGGTGATCACCGAGTCGTGGGGCAGCAGCGACCGCAGGGCCGCTATCAGCGTTTCCATCACCGATCCCCCTTTATTCGCCTTTCCTATGGCATTCGAGCATATGCGGGCAGCGTGAGGAACTCCGCGAAGTCGTCGTCCAGCGCGACCGCCTTGAACAGCGCGGTGGCCTGGGCGTACAGACCCTCGTCGTAGCCCGGCTCCTGCGCGATCCTGGCCAGCTCCTCCGCGATGATCTGCTCGACCAGTTCCTTCGTCACCCGCGCGCCCGTGTCGGCGAGCTCGATGTCGTTGTGGATCCACTGCCAGATCTGCGAACGTGAGATCTCGGCCGTGGCGGCGTCCTCCATGAGGTTGTGGATCGCCGCCGCGCCCTGACCGCCCATCCAGGCGGCGAGGTAGCGCAGCCCCACGTCCACGTTGTTGCGCAGCCCCGCCTCCGTGATCTCGCCGGGCGTCTCCGAGACCGCCAGGAGGGCGGCGGCGGACACGCTGACGTCCTCGCGCAGGCGGTCGAGCTGGTTGGGCCGCGACCCCAGCACGCCGTCGAACACCTCGCGGCAGACCGGCACCAGGTCGGGATGCGCCACCCACGACCCGTCGAACCCGTCGCCGGACTCGCGCGTCTTGTCGGCCCGCACCTTCTCCAGCGCCACCGCGTTCACCTCGGGGTCACGCCGCGAGGGGATGAACGCCGCCATCCCGCCGATCGCGTGCGCGCCCCGCTTGTGACACGTGCGCACCAGCAACTCGGTGTACGCCCGCATGAACGGCGCGGTCATCGTCACCGCGTTCCGCTCGGGAAGCAGGAACTCCCTGCCCCTGGTGCGGAACGTCTTGATCACGCTGAACAGGTAGTCCCAGCGGCCGGCGTTGAGCCCCGCGGAGTGGTCGCGCAGCTCGTAGAGGATCTCCTCCATCTCGAACGCCGCCGGGTAGGTCTCGATGAGCACGGTGGCCCTGATCGTGCCGTGCGGGATGCCGAGCAGCTCCTGCGCCCGCGTGAACACCTCGTTCCAGAGCCGCGCCTCCAGGTGCGACTCGATCTTGGGCAGGTAGAAGTACGGGCCCTTGCCCTTGTCGAGCTGCCGCTGGGCGCAGTGGAAGAAGTAGAGGCCGAAGTCGAACAGCGACCCCGAGACCGGACGCCCGTCGACCTGCGCGTGCTTCTCGTCGAGGTGCCACCCGCGCGGCCGCACCACGACGGTGGCCAGCTCGTCGTCGGGGCGCAGCGCGTACGTCTTGCCTCCGGACTCGAAGTCGATCGTACGGTCGAGCGCGTCGCGCAGGTTGATGTGGCCGCTCACGCAGTTCTCCCAGAGCGGGGAGTTGGCGTCCTCGAAGTCGGCCAGCCAGACCTTGGCGCCGGAGTTGAGCGCGTTGATGGTCATCTTCTTGTCGACGGGGCCGGTGATCTCGACGCGGCGGTCCTCCAGGCCGGGCGCCGGGGAGGCGACCTGCCAGTCGCCCTCCCTGATCTCCTTCGTCTCGGGCAGGAAGTCGAGCATG
The DNA here is from genome assembly GCF_004352805.1 of Nonomuraea mesophila. Taxonomy (NCBI): domain Bacteria; kingdom Bacillati; phylum Actinomycetota; class Actinomycetes; order Streptosporangiales; family Streptosporangiaceae; genus Nonomuraea; species Nonomuraea mesophila. The sequence continues at coordinate 7,785 of NZ_SMLD01000089.1, read as the reverse complement.
GCGCCGGCCGACAGCTCGGCCTGCCGCGCCTGGCGGGCCTCCAGCAGCTCAAGCCGCCTGGCGCCGAACTCCCGCTGAAGGGTCGCCACGAACGCGAGCGCCTCCGGCGTGAGGATCTCGTCGTACCGATCGTGCATCGGGCCGGTGATCTCCATGAACCTCTTCCCCACTGTTCCGCGATGTGGAAAACGACTTCTGAATTATGGAACCGAAGCTACCCTTCCGATCCTTCCGCGGTCAAAGACGGGGTTCCCCCGGGGGATTCGTCCGGGAGAACCCCGATGCGGGCGGGCCGCGCAGCACGAAAGGATGCGGGGCATGAGAACGATGGCGATCGCGGGCGGGCTGCTGGCCTCCGCATTGGCGCTGACCGGGTGCGGTCTCGCGAACATCGGGGGTCCCACCGAGCAGGACACCGCCTCCTACCAGGTGACCGACAAGGTGACCAAGCTGCGGCTCGAGAGCAGCGCGGGCGACACCGTGGTCACCGAGACCGGGGGCGACGCCATCCGCGTCACCGAGACCCTCCGCTGGCGCGGCGACGACAAGCCCACCCCCGAGCACAAGGTCGAGGGCGAGGAACTGTTCGTCACCTACGACTGCCCGTCGAGCTTCGGCAGCTGCCGCGTCGACTACAAGATCGAGATTCCCAAGGGGCTGGCCGTCGACCTCGAGGCCGGCTCGGGCAACATGACGCTCAGGGACCTGACGGGAACGATCGACGTCAAGCTCGGCTCGGGCGACGTCGACGCCGCCGGCCTCGGCGGCAAGAAGGTGTACGCCGACGCGGGATCGGGCGACATCGAGCTGAAATACCGCAGCGCCCCGGCAGAGGCCAGGCTGAAGACCGGCTCGGGCAACACGAAACTCGTCGTGCCGGCGGGCAAGTACGCCGTGAGTACTGACGTCGGATCCGGCGACGTGAACGTCAAGGTGGACAACGACGGCTCGTCGCCGAACAAGATCTCGGTCTCGGCCGGTTCGGGCGACGTCAGCGTGGAGCCGGGATAACCAGGTGATTGCGCCAGGGATGTCATGCCACCATCGTGGGAAGACATCGTGGTGTCCGGACGTTCCCTAATAGAGATGACACGTATGCACGAAAACCCCGCGCTCGACGCGTACGAGACCGGCGACATGGACCTTGAGGAGCGTCAGGCGCTGCGCCGCGTGGCGGGCCTGTCCACCGAACTTCAGGACATCTCCGAGGTCGAATACCGGCAGTTGCGGCTCGAGCGGGTCGTCCTGGTCGGCGTCTGGACCTCCGGCACCGTCGAGGACGCCGAGAACTCGCTTCTCGAGCTCAAGCTCCTCGCCGAAACGGCCGGGTCCGAAGTGCTCGACGGCCTGATCCAGCGCCGTCAGAAGCCCGACCCGGCGACCTACATCGGCTCGGGCAAGGCGCTCGAACTGCGCGACGTGGTCGAGTCGACCGCCGCCGACACCGTGATCTGCGACGGCGAGCTGACCCCCGGTCAGCTCCGGCAGCTCGAGGAGACGGTCAAGGTCAAGGTGATCGACCGCACCGCGCTGATCCTCGACATCTTCGCCCAGCACGCCAAGAGCCGTGAGGGCAAGGCCCAGGTCGAGCTGGCGCAGCTGCAATACCTGCTGCCGCGCCTGCGCGGCTGGGGCGGCAACCTGTCCCGGCAGGTCGGCGGGCGCGCCGCGGGCGGCGTCGGCATCGGCGGCCGCGGGCCCGGTGAGACCAAGATCGAGCTCGACCGCCGGCGCATCCGCGAGCGGATGGCCAAGCTGCGCCGCCAGATCAGGGGCATGTCCACGTCGCGCGACACCATGCGCTACCAGCGCCAGCGGCGCGAGGTTCCGGCCGTGGCGATCGCCGGCTACACCAACGCGGGCAAGTCCTCGCTGCTCAACCGCGTCACCGGCGCGGGCGTGCTGGTGGAGGACGCGCTGTTCGCGACCCTCGACCCGACGGTCCGCCGGGCGCGCACGCCCGAGGGCCGGCTGTTCACGATCGCCGACACGGTCGGGTTCGTCCGGCATCTGCCGCACCAGCTCGTCGAGGCGTTCCGCTCCACGCTGGAAGAGGTGGCCGACGCCGACCTGATCCTGCACGTCGTCGACGGATCCCACCCCGACCCCGAGGGTCAGCTGGCGGCCGTGCGTGAGGTGTTCGCCGACATCGAGGGCGCCTCCGCCATCCCCGAGATCGTCGTGATCAACAAGGCCGACCTGGCCGATCAGGACGTGATCGACCGGATCCTCCGGCGTGAGCGCGACAGCATCGTGGTGTCGGCCCGCACGGGCAAGGGCATCCCCGAGCTCATGGCGCTCATCGAGCAGGAGCTGCCGCGGCTCGACCACGAGGTCAGCCTGCTGGTGCCCTACGACAGGGGCGACCTGATCTCGCGTGCCCACAAGGAGGGCGAGGTGCTCTCCGTCGAGCACGTCGGCGACGGCACGATCCTGCACGCCCGCGTCCTGCCCAGCCTGTCGCAGGAGCTGGAGCGGGTGGGCAAGCCGGTCGAGCGCGTCTCCTAGACCGTCCCGTACGCCGGCGCCCCACCGTATATCGCGGAGCGGTTGGGCAGCTCTCGCCTAAAAGCGCGCAGAGCTGCCCAAAAGCGGCAGTGGTCCGCGCACCCAGGGGTTGCTACCATTGGCCAGACCTAAAGTTGGTCTGCATTTTGGTTCGGGTCTAGGTTTCGGATGATGACTACTGATGTGGAAGTCGTCAACGGGGGCCGTGGGGACGAGGCAGGGCTGGGTGACGGATGGGATCAGTGGTCTTTCTTCCGAATAACCCTGTACAGCGGCCCAGCCTGTGAAATAACGTAACTGAACTGAAATCGCCGGATCATGTCTCTGGCGATACGGTCACCGCACAGCATGACGCGGACTAGAGCAGGAGACCCCCCATGTCGTCCGGACCCGGAGCGGACTCAGTGGGCGCGGCGCAGGCCGTGCGCTGGGCGCTGGGACCATGCCGGGAAGCGGGCAGAGGCTCTCGCGGGGCGGTGATGCGGTGACCGTTCGGCTGCTGACCAACATCGGCCGTCTCTGGACCGGCAACGAAGTCCTGAGCAACGCCGCCATCCTCGTGCACAACGACCGCATCGCGTGGGTCGGGCGCGCGCCCGACCTGCCGCAGACGGTGCCGGGAGTCGTCGACGACATCGTCGACGTCGACCACGTCGAGAACCTGGGTGGCGCCCTTGTCACGCCCGGGCTCATCGACGCCCACACCCACCCGGTCTACGCCGGCAACCGCTACGCCGAGCTGGCCATCCGCACCGGCGGCTCGACGTCCGCGTCGATCACCGCGGCCGGCGGCGGCGTGGGCTCCACCGTCACCGTGACCCGCGGCACCGACCCCTGGACGCTCTGCAACGGCGTGCGCGAGCGCCTGCGCGACTGGCTGCTCAGCGGCACCACCACCGTCGAGGCCAAGACCGGCTACCACCTCACCCGCGACGGCGAGCTGGCCGACGTGCGGCTCCTGCGCGAGCTGGAGAAGGAGCCGATGATGCCGCGGGTGCACGTCACCTTCCTCGCGGCGCACGTGGTCCCGCCCGAATACTTCGGCCGGCAGCGCGAATACGTCGAGGCCGTCGGCTCCTGGTGCGCCGACGCCGCCGCGGCGGGCGCCGACAGCGTCGACGTCTACTGCGACGAGGGCCACTTCACCACCGAGGAGTCCCGCTGGGTCCTCGCCTCCGGCCGCAACGTCGGCCTGCTGCCGCGCATCCACGCCGGCCAGTACAGCCGCCGCGGCGCCGTCCAGCTGGCCGCCGAGCTGGGCTGCGCCTCCGCCGACGGGCTGCACCACATGTCCGACGAGGACATCGCCATCATGTCGCGCTACGGCGTGCCCGCCGTCGTCTGCCCCGCCACCGCCCTGCAGCGCGGCCACCTCCCGCCGGTCCGCCAGATGATCAAGCACGGCGTGCAGATCGCGCTCGGCAGCGACCACAACCCCGGCTACTGCGGCATCACCTCGATGGCCCTGGTCATCGCCATGGCGGTGTCGGCGTTCGGCATGAGCGTCAACGACGCGCTGCGCGCGGCCACCCTCGGCGGCGCCACCGTTCTCGGCGCCCCCGACCGCGGTGTGCTGGCCCCGGGCCGGCTGGCCGACATCGTGCAGTGGGACGCCGACCACGAGGGCGCCTTCGCCTGGTCCTTCGGCCTCGAGCCGCGCCGGGTGTGGCGGGGCGGCACCCCTGTCCAGTAACTGACGTCGGCACATGCCGCCCACGGTCGCCGTCGTCACCGACTCCACCGCCTACCTGCCGCCCGCGCCGGGCGTCACGGTCGTGCCCGTCCAGGTGATCGCCCGGGGCGTGTCCCATGACGAGGGTTCCTTCACCGGCGACCTCGCCTCCGCCACCACCTCCCGGCCGGCGCCCGCCGCGTTCGCCGCCTGCTACGCCTCTCTGGCCGCCGCGGGCGTCACGGGCATCGTGTCGGTCCACCTCTCGGCCGCGATGTCCGGGACCGCCGATTCCGCCCTGGCCGCCGCCTCCGACGCCCCCGTACCGGTGGAGGTGGTCGACAGCCGCTCGATCGCGATGGGCCTCGGCTACCCGGTGCTCGCCGCGGCCCGCGCCGCGGCGGGCGGGGCCTCCCTGGAGGAGGCCGCCTCGGCGGCCCGCCGGTGCGTAACGGCCACCCGTACGTTCTTCTACGTCGACACCCTCGACTACCTGCGCCGCAGCGGCCGCATCGGCGCGGCGGCCTCCCTCGTCGGGTCAGCCCTGATGATCAAGCCGCTGCTGCACATCGTGGACGGCCGCGTCTCCCTGCTCGAGAAGGTCCGCACCTCCTCACGCGCCATCGCCCGCCTGGAGGACCTGGCGGTGGAGGCGGCAGGGCAGGGGACGGTGGAGGTCGCGGTGCAGCACCTGCGGGCCCCGGACCGCGCGCAGGCGCTGGCCGAGCGGCTGTCCAAGCGGATGCCGTCGGCGGCGGAGTTGCGGGTGGCCGAGGTGGGGGCGGTGATCGGGGCCCACGTGGGGCCTGGCATGCTCGGCCTGACGGTGACCGCTCTTCCATAGCCCGCCTGCGGTGTCGCCCCGGCACAACGGGTGTGCCACGTCCCGGGCTGCTGTGCTCGTCCTCGCCGCGCCTGCCTGTGGATAAGCCATCGTTGTCCACAGAACGCGGCTCGGTCCGCGGGCTCGGCCGCCCGCCCGCATACCTTCACCGGCGTGCGAACCCCCGATCCGACGGCAGAACGAGCCATCGCCGAGTCCCGGCTGCGCTCGATCACGACCCCGCCCCGTCGCCCTCGCCGCCGGCCCGCGATGCGGGCACGCGCCGACGCCCGAAGAATGCCTTACTCCCGCGGCCCTCACGACGACCCCGGCCCCTTCCCTCAGCCGCCACGAAGCCCCTCCTCCGGGAGGTGGTGGTCGGATGAGGTCGTTCGTGGCGCTTCGCCTGGCGAGCCGCGCGTCGCGGTGGGCGATCCCGCTCGGACTGGCGGGCCGGGGGCTGGTGAAGAGATCTCCGGCGACGTCGATGGAGCGCCCGGCGAGTTGCGGACCGCCGGGAGCGCTCATGAGGCCGGTGAGCCGACCGGGGCCTTCGACCTGTCCCAGGAGCCGTCACGGGCCTTCGACGGTGCCTACGAGGGTCCACAGCCTCCGCAGACCGCACGGGAGCGCGGTCCCGTCCCGGTGCCGCCCACGTTCCAGGCATTCCGCGCGACTCTGGCCTCGAAGAGCTCCGCCCTCGATCCCGGCAGGCCCGGTCTGCGGGTCCTCGTGGCCGTGGGCGCCTTGGCCACAGCCGTCGCGGTGTTCTTCGTCTGGCGATCCCAGCCCTCGCCCGCGCCGCTGCCACCGCCCACCCCGGTGTCGTCACCGACCCCGTCCACGACCCGCTCGGCTCCCAAGGTGACCGTCCACGTCGCCGGCAAGATCCGCAAGCCGGGCGTCTACCTGCTCCCGGCAGGCGCCAGGGTCACGGACGCGGTGACCGCGGCCGGGGGAGTGTCACGCAAGGCGTCCCTCGACTCCCTCAACCTCGCCAGACGCCTGGTCGACGGTGAGCAGATCGTCGTGGGCGCGCCTCCCGGCACGATGGCCCAGGCTTCGCCGATCACGGGCCCTGCCGGGGGCGTCATCGACCTCAACACCGCCACACCGGACCAGCTCGAAGAACTGCCGGGCGTGGGCGAGGTGCTGGCGGCACGCATCGCCGAGTTCCGCACCACCCACGGCGCTTTCACCTCCGTCGACCAGCTCCGCGAGGTCAGCGGCATAGGGCCGCGCAAGTTCGACGAGATCAAACCGAAGGTGCGCGTCTGACATGACCGGCCCGCTGCCTTCGCCCCCGGTCAGGAGCCACGCCTGGCCTTTGCTGCTGCCCGCGATCGGCGCCTGGGCGTGCGCGCTCATCCTGCTCGGCTGCTCCGCACGCATCGGCACGGCCGTCGCCCTGGCCGCGGCCTTCGGAGCCGTCGCCGTGGCCTGGCACACCCGCTCACCCGCCGCACGCCTGTCCCCTCGCCGGGCCGCGACGTCTGGACGGGGCGTGGCTTCCTACCGTGCGTTTCCGCGAGTCACGACGTCGACCTCGCGGTTTCGGCGAGTCGGAAGCCCGCCGCCGGCATCCCCGCGCACCACGGGCGCGGCATGCGGACGCTCGTCCGACGGGGTCGCCACCTGGCGCGGTGTCATCCTGGCCACCCTCGTCAGCGCGGCCGCGGCGTCCGGATCGGTGGCTTTCAGGGTTCACGCCGTGACCACCGGTCCGGTGGCCGAGGGCGCAGCCGCGAATGCCTTCGTCACCGCCCAGATCGTGCTGACGGACGACCCGAGACGCAGATCCGGCCGGCGCATTCCGTTCGCACCGGACAGTTACGTGACCCCGGCCACCGTGACGATCCTCCGGACGGCCGAGGCCCGGCAGGCCGTCAACGTCCCCGTCACCGTGTTCTCCAGCGGGGCGGCCTGGGCCCGTCTCCTCCCCAGCCAGCATCTCGAAGTCATCGGCCGGCTCGCCATGCCGACCGCGGGCGACCTGGTGGCGGCCGTCCTCCTCGTACGCGGCCCGCCGCGGGTCCTGACGCCACCGTCGAAGCTCCAGACAGCGGCGGGCGCCCTGAGATCGGGCCTGCGGTCCGCCGCCGACGTGCTTCCTCCGGACCAGCGCGGCCTCCTCCCCGGCCTGGTCGTCGGCGACGTCTCACGGATGGACCCGCAGGTGACGGCCGACTTCAAGGAAGCGGGCCTGAGCCACCTCAACGCTGTGAGCGGGGCCAACCTGGCCATCGTCGCGGGCGCGATGCTGGCTCTCTCCCGGCTGTTCGGTTTTCCTTTGCCCGTACGCGCCGTTCTGGCCGCGCTCTCCATGCTCGCGTTCGCCGTCGTGGCCCGTCCGTCGCCGAGCGTCCTGCGTGCTCTGCTCATGGGTCTGGCGGCCGCCGTCGCGCTGGGCACCGGCAGGGCACGAGACGGTTTCGCGGCCCTTTCGGCAACGGTTCTGCTGCTGGTGCTGTTCGTGCCCGAACTCGCCAGATCCTACGGCTTCGCCCTCTCGGTGGCCGCCACCGCCGGGATCCTTCTCCTCGCCCCTCGCTGGCGCGACAGGCTGTCGGCGACCCAGCAGGACAACAGCGACGCTGCTTCACGGGGCGTGTGCGACGCCGTTCCGCAGGGCGTGAGCGCGGGGCCGGGACCGCATGGTGCCGCCTCGCCGGTGCTGGGCGGTGGTGGACCAGGAAGCTCCGAACGCTGCTCGCCTGGGCGGGATCCGGGTGGCGGAGCGGGGCGGCCCGACGCGGGCGACGGCTCGGCGGCGGCCGGGAGG
>NZ_SMLD01000088.1:0-39272 GCF_004352805.1 Nonomuraea mesophila | reverse complement strand
CAGCGGGGCAGCGGGGACGCGCGGAAGGCGTCGGCCGTTCGGGTTCCCGCCTGCTCCGACCGACGCGGCTTCGGCTAGCCTTCCCACCATGAGCGCCCGTCCGGCCAGCGGCGGTGGCCGGTGGGTGACCGTGCCGCCGGAGCGCCTGCACCCGTGGATCGACGGGTTCGCCGGCCGTCACGGGGCGTTCTCCGCCTCGGGCGACGACCGGGTGGTGCGGCTGCTCGCCGACGACGGCGCCCAGGCCGAACTGCACGTGCCCTTCCCTCCCATGACGCCTCCCGGCCCGCCCCACGTCACCCGGCTGGTCGCCCACGCGTCCGCGGAGCGGCGGGTGGGGGTGTTCCTAATGCGGCTCGGCGGGTACGCCGCCGGGGTCTTCCACGGGTCCGCGCTGGTCGCATCGAAAGTGGGGTCACGGCTGGTGCAGGGGCGCACGGCGGCCGGGGGATGGTCGCAGCAGCGCTTCGCCAGGCGGCGGCGCAAGCAGGCGGCCCAGGCGTTCGACGACGCGGTGGCGACGGCCGTGCGGGTATTGTCGCCCTACCTTGGGGAGCTGGACGCGGTGGTGCTCGGCGGGGACCGGCGGGCCGTCGACGCCCTGCGGCACGACCGGCGGCTGGCCCCCCTGCTGGCGCTGGAGACCGAGCCCTTCCTGGTGGTGCCCGACCCGAAGCTGGCGGTGCTGAAGGACACTCCGGCCACGTTCCGCGCGGTCCGTATCCGTGTGGTGGATGCTCCAGGCGTCAGCTTTCCCGGATGAGCCCCTGCGCGCCGAAGCGGCAGGGTTTTCCCTCACGCCGGGGATCAGGCGGACCTTCGCCACCTCATCCGGGTCTCATGGGAGGCGGCGAAGGACCGGTGTGAGACCGGACAGCCGTCCCTGTCAGCTGTGCGGCATCTCGACGATGCGATACCCTTCGTATTCGTACGAACACGGAGGGAGCCCACCATGGTAATGGCATCACGCAGGCGCCCTTGCAAGCTCACGCCCGAGACCGAGACCGCACCTCTCCCTGCCACAGCCCGCGAGTTGTTCGACGCGCTGCCGTCCCTTCCCGGCCTTCGCGCCGAAGTCATCGATGGGAGATTGATCGTGAGCCCCGTCGGCACCCCCGAGCATGCAAGAATCGCGATGCTGATCTACCGCGCGTTGCTTCCTCTGCTCGTTCAACGCGGCTGGGACGGCTTCGCCGGCAATGTGGATGTCTGTATCGATGGACCTCGGACCCCGGTCGAGCCCGATTTCGTGCTCGCTCCGCCTGACTGCCGTCGCTGGGGCGACCGGGAGTTGATGTCCTCGGGTCTGCTGATGGTGGCCGAGGTGATCTCCCCAGGCAGCGTGGAAGACGATCGGGTGAAAAAGCCCTCCATGTACGCTGCAGGCGGCGTTCCCGTCATGCTTCTGGTGGACCCGATCACCGCACCGCCCACCGTCACCGTGCTCAGCGACGCCAAAGAAGGCGAGTACCAAACGATCACCCGGGTTGCCGTGGGATCCACCGTGCACATCCCCGACCCGATCGGCTTCGACCTCGACACCGCTGTCTTCGCCGAGCCCTGAGGGCTCGTGAAAGGTCGAGCGCACCCTGTACGGGTGACCGTACCCGGTCGTCCGCCGACCTCGGGAGACACCTGCGCCTGATGCCCGGCGCATGAAGGTTCCCGAGGCCATGCCTGCCCCGCGATGGTTGAGACGATTCAATTCAATCTTGATTGCCGCTATGATGGCCGGGTTCACGGTGGGCGGCGTCCGGCCGTCCCGCCGGCAGGCAGCGGTTTCTGCACGGTGGCCGCGTCCGCGGACCACCTTCCCGAGTAGCGGCTCATGCACTTACAGCGGCACGGCCTCGTGAGGATGGATGGCGACCAGGAACATCAAGGAGGTCGCGCAGCTGGCGCGCGTCTCGGTGGGCACGGTGAGCAACGTGCTCAACCGCCCCGAGATCGTGTCACCCGCCACCCGCGAACGCGTCTTCGACGCCATCAAGGAGCTGGGGTTCGTCCGCAACGAGGTGGCCCGCCACCTGCGGGTGGGCCGCAGCCGTACGGTCGGGCTCGTCGTGCTCGACGTGGCCAACCCGTTCTTCGTCGACGTGGCCAGAGGCGCCGAGGCGGTGGCCGACGACCACGACACGATGGTGGTGCTGTGCAACAGCGCCGGTGACGCCGGTCGTGAGCGCCGCCACCTCGACCAGCTCGAACAGCAGCGGGTGATGGGCATCCTGATCACCCCGGTCGAGGCGGAGACGCCCTGGCCGGAGGAACTGTCGGCCCGCGGGATTCCTGTGGTGCTGGTCGACAGCCCGGCCACCGGCCTGCAGTGCTCGGTGGCGGTCGACGACCGGCTGGGCGGGCAGATCGCAGGCGCGCACCTCATCGAGCGCGGGCACCGGCGGATCATGTTCGCCGGCGGCCCGATGTCGATCAAACAGGTGGCCGACCGGCACGCGGGCGTGGCCGGGGCGGTGGCCGCCGCCGGCGGCGACGTCGAACTGCTCACCGCCACCGCCCCCACGCTGACCGTCGCCGAGGGGCGGGCCATCGGCGAGCGCATGGCGGCGCTGCCGGCCGCCGAACGGCCCACGGCCGCCTTCTGCGCCAACGACATGATGGCGCTCGGCCTGCTCCAGGCGATGGCCACGCACGGCCTGCGGGTGCCCGACGACCTGGCCATCATCGGCTACGACGACATCGACTTCGCCGCGGCGGCCGCGGTGCCGCTGTCCTCGGTACGGCAGCCGCGCGAACTGCTGGGCCGTACGGCGATCGACTTACTGCTCGAAGAGGTGGCCGAGCCCGAGCAGCACCGGCACCGGCAGGTCATCTTCCAGCCCGACCTCGTGATCCGCGAGTCCAGCGCGCCCTATCGCTCCCAACTCTGAACCGTTTCATCCCACCACCCACCTGCCGTGCGCCCACCGCCGATCGTCCACAGCCCAGCGTCGTCCGCCGTCCCGGCGAGTTGCCGGGCGTCCGTCCGCCGGGCGTCGTCCGCCGACTGCCGTGTGCCGACCGTCGTGCGCCGGCCGCCCGGAACCCGACCGCGGGTACCCGATCGTCCACCGTCCACCGTCCACCGTCCACCGTCCACCGACCACCGACCACCGAGTGTCGACCACCGACCACCGACCACCGAGTGCCGAGTGCCGTCTGTACGGTGCCCGACCGCGGGTGCCGATCGTCCACCGTCGTCCGTCCGCCATCGTCCGTCCGCCGTCCGCCGTCCGCCGAGTACCGAGTGCCGAGTGCCGAGTGCCGACCGTCCGTGTCCGGGGGCCGGTGCGTACGGCGTGATCCTGGAAGGAGCCACCCCTTGACCGAGCTCTACCGCAACGCCCTGGCCTGCCAGGAGGACCTGGCGGGTTTCGTATGGAGGGCGACGGTGTCACGTCCTTCCCCCGGGGCCGGATGCGGCTGGAGAGCCGCAGGCCGCCGTCCGACGGCCAGGCGGCCAACGTCGTGCTGTGGTGCCCCGTGGACCTGCCCGCCGACGTGCGGATCGAGTGGGACTTCCTGCCGATCAGGGAACCCGGCCTGGCCATCATGTTCTTCCACGCCAGGGGCAGGAACGGCGTCGACCTCTTCGACCCGGGCCTGGCCCGGCGCGCCGGCCCGTACGAGCAGTACCACCACGGCGACATCGACGCCTACCACGTCTCCTACTTCCGCCGCATGTGGGCGTCGGAGCGCGCCCTGCACACCTGCAACCTGCGCAAGAGCCATGGGTTTCACCTGGTCGCGCAGGGGCCGGACCCGCTGCCCGGGGTGCTCGACGCCGACGGCCCGTACGCGATGCGCATCGACGTGCGCGGCGGTGAGGTCACGTTCTCGGTCAACGATTTGGTCTCGTTCCGGTGGGCCGACGACGGCGCCGTGGGCGGGCCTGCGCTGGCAGGAGGCAAGATCGGGTTCCGGCAGATGGCTCCGCTCATCGGCGAGTACGGAAATCTGCGGATTTCGCGTCATTGACTTTGAGTCGATTCAACACTAATTTCGCAACACCACCGAGGTTCACCCTCCCGTTACGGCGGGGGAACCACGGCGCAACACTCCGCCCCCGTGTCCGCGCACACGCCGTCAGAAGGTGCTGCGGGATGAGCCATCCAGCCATGTCAATGAAGGTTCAAGCAGTCTGCTCGGAGATCTTCTGGGCGGCCAGGCTCAACCTGATGTGGATCGCCTTCACCATGCTCGGTGGCGTGCTTCTCGGGCTCGGGCCCGCCACCATGGCCGCGTACAGCGTCGCACGTCGTCACGCCAGGGGTGAATCGATTCACTGGGCGGACTTCTGGACCGCCTACCGGCGGGAGTTCGTCCGCGCCTCGCTGCTGGTCCTTCCCGTCGCGACGCTCGCCATCGTGCTGGTCGGCAACTACCTCTACCTGTCGGCCGCCGGGCCGGGCATGGGGACGCTGCGGATCGCGACCTTCGCGGCGCTCGTCGCGCTCGCCGGCGTGGGGGCGTACGTCGGCCCGCTCTACGTGCACTACGACCTTCCGCTGTGGGCCTACTGGCCCAAAGCGACACAGCTGGCACTCCTACGTCCGGCTTCGTCCGTGCTGTTGCTGCTGGTGCTCTCGTCCATCGCCTACGCGACCGCGGTGCTGCCCGTCCTGGCCCCGGTGATCGGCGCCGGCGCGTGGATCTACCTCAACACGTGGCTCTGCCAGCGCTTCTTCGCGGAGAACGAGGCGCGGCTGCATTCGAAAGGGAACTCATGAGCGCATCCCGTCGCCGGCGGCTCCTTGCCGGTGTGTTAACGCTAACGGCAGCCCTCACCGCCTCGGCCTGCTCCGGAGGTGACGCGCCGCAGTCCGACGCCAACACGATCACCTTCATGTCGAAGCTGTTCGGCACGGCACCCGACCCCAAGGGCGAGATGCATCAGGCGGTCGAGAAGTTCCTCGGCAAGAAGCTCAAGATCACCTGGGTCCCCAACGCCGAGTACACCGAGAAGCTGAACGTCACGCTCGCCTCGGACGACATCCCGCAGGTCATGGTCGTCGACCCGCACCTGCCGGCGTTCGTCAAGGCCGCCCAGGCCGGTGCGTTCTGGGATCTGACCGACAAGCTGGACAAGTACCCGAACCTCAAGCCCGCCGACGCGCAGACGGCGCTCAACGCCTCCGTCAACGGCAGAACCTACGGCCTCTACCGGATGCGGCCGCTGCTGCGCTCGGCAGTCGTCATCCGTAAGGACTGGCTGGACAAAGTCGGTCTCGACGAGCCAGAAACCGTCGACGACCTCTATGAGATCGCCAAGGCGTTCACCGAGAAGGACCCGGACGGCAACGGCAAGAAGGACACCTACGGTCTCGTCATCCCGAAGTGGCCGGGCAACTACGCCAGCTCCAGCCCGTACGACGTGATCGAGACATGGTTCGGCGCCCCGAACGGCTGGGGCGAGCGCAACGGCAAGATCGTGCCCGGCTTCGACACCCCCGAGTTCCTCGAGGCGAATCGGTGGCTGAAGAAGATGGTCGACGGCGGCATGGTCAACCCCGACTTCGCCACCCTTGACGCCGCCAAGTGGAACGACCCCGTCCAGCAGAACAGGGGCGGCATCATCATCGACGTCAACATCCGCTCCAGGCAGTGGCTCGACCTGTTCTACGAGCAGGACAAGGCGTCCTACGGCGACAAGGTCACCATGGTCGGCAACCTCAAGAGGTCCGATGGCAAGAAGTTCTCCTACCCGTTCACCGGCTATCTCGACTCCCTGGCCGTCTCCAAACAGAGCGTGCGGACCGAGGCGGAGCTCGACAACGTGCTGAAGACCCTCGACAAGCTGGCGACCAAGGAGGGCCAGGTCCTGCTCACGAACGGCATCGAGGGCCGCAACTTCAAGGTCGAGAACGGCGACACCGCCGCGCTGATCAACGAGGACGATCCCGCGGTCAAGACCATCCAGAACGACGTGGACGACGCCTTCATCCAGCTCAGCACCAAGGGTGACGTGTCCATCGGCGGGATCGCCTACCAGCGGGTGCCGTCGGGGGAGCCGTACCAGAAGATGCTCAGGCTCCAGAAGGAGCTGGTGGAGGAAGATCTGAAGACGGCTGTGCACAACGTGGCGCTTCCCGTGATCTCGCCCACCGCCGTCGCGAAGGGTGCTCAGATCGACACGATCGTCTCGGACGCCCGGATCAAGTACCTGTCGGGCACCTTCACCGAGGACCAGCTCAAGGCCGAGATCAAGCGCTGGTACGACAGCGGCGGCACGCAGGTGGCCGCCGAGATCAACGACCTGGTGTCCAAGCTCGGGCAGTAGACGCCGCGTCGAGAGGCCCGGGGCCCGCGCGTCCCGGGCCTCTCACATGAAAGGAGGCCGCTGTGGCCACCGACCTGGCGCCGCCTCCACCCAAGGCGGCTAGGGAGGCGAAGAATCGGAAGGCCGGCAAGGTGCCGCTCCGCGCGGCGCTGAGGCGCTACCGCTGGCTCTACTTGATGCTCGTTCCGGGCGTCGCCTACTTTCTGATCTTCAAGTACCTGCCGATGTACGGCGTGACGATCGCGTTCCAGGACTTCCTGCCCTTCCTCGGCTATTCGGGCAGCCCCTGGGTCGGCCTCAAACACTTCGAGGATCTGTTCTCCGGCCCCGACTTCGGCCGGCTGATGTTCAACACGCTGTTCCTGGCGCTGCTGCACATCGTCATCGTCTTCCCGGCGCCGATCATCGTCGCTCTGATGCTCAACGAGTTGCGCGTCAGCCTCGTGAAGCGCTCGGTACAGTCGCTGATCTACATCCCGCACTTCCTGTCCTGGACGATCGTCGCGTCGCTGACGTACCTGCTGTTCGCGGCGGACTTCGGCGTGATCTCCGGATGGATTCGCGACGTGCTGGGCGACACCGCGAAGGTCGACTACATGGCGCAGGAGGAGTGGTTCCGGCCACTGATCATCCTGCAGCAGCTGTGGAAGCAGACCGGCTGGGGCACGATCATCTACCTCGCCGCGCTGGCGGGCGTCGATCCCAACCTGTACGAGGCCGCCCGCATGGACGGCGCGGGACGTTTCCGCCAGCTCTGGCACGTCACCCTTCCCGCGATCCGCCCGACGGTCGTCGTGATGGCGATCCTCGCGTCGGGCAACCTGCTCGACTCCGGCTTCGAGCAGATCTGGCTCATGACCACCTCGCTGAACCGCTCGGTGGCCGACGTGTTCGACACCTACGTCTACTACGCAGGCATCCAGCAGGGCGCCATCAGCTACTCCACCGCCGTCGGCCTGTTCAAGGGCGTGGCGGGCGTCATCCTGATCTTCGGCTCGAACTGGCTGGCCAAGCGCCTCGGCCAGCGTGGACTGTTCTAAGGAGCCCCGGCATGCCGACCATGACCGAGACCAAGGCCACGCAGCCGGTCGACAACAACGGTTCGCCCGCCGGCCGCGTGTTCGACACGCTCAACGTCGTCGTACTCGTCGGTCTGGCGTTGATCACGGTGCTGCCGCTGCTCTACGTGCTGGCCGGATCGTTCGCGGGCGAGGCGGAGATCTCCTCCCGCCCGTTCTTCCTGTGGCCGGAGAAGTTCGTCACCGAGTCGTACGCGTACATCTTCGCCACCGACACGTTCGTCCGCGCCCTGCTCACAACCGTCGTCGTGACGGCGGTCGGCACGGTCGTCCAGTTGCTGCTGACGTTCACCATGGCCTACCCGCTGGCCAAACGTTATCTCCCGGGCAGGGCGCTGGTCCTGAACCTGGTCATTTTCACGATGGTCTTCTCCGGCGGCATGATCCCCACCTATCTGGTGGTGCGTGACCTGGGGCTGCTCGACAGCTACTGGGCGCTGATCCTGCCGCTCGCGATCAACCCGTTCTACCTGATCATCGTCAAGAGCTTCTTCCAGGAGCTGCCGCAGGCGCTGGAGGAGGCCGCGCGCATCGACGGCTGCAACGAGATGGGTGTGTTCTTCAAGATAGTCCTGCCGTTGTCCAAGCCGGTCATCGCCACGTTCTCGCTGTTCTACGCGGTGGCCATCTGGAACGACTACATGTCGCCGCTGCTGTACATCAGCGACCCTGACAAGTGGACGCTGCAGGTCCTGGTGCGGCAGCTGACCAGCACCGACGCCGCCACCGCCCTGTCCCAGATGGACAGAACCTGGGTGCCGCCCGAGCAGGGCCTCAAGTTCGCCGTCGTCGTCATCGCGACCCTGCCGATCCTGTTCTTCTACCCGTTCCTGCAGAAACACTTCGCCAAGGGCGTGCTGATCGGGTCGGTCAAGGAATGAGGCACGGCCCGCAGCCCCCGACTGGAGGAAAGCACATGACCGAGCTTCGCTGGCTGGACCGTCCCGGTGAGGAAGGAACGACCTGGGGGGTCCCGTGGCCGCGCGGCGCGGTGGCGCGGGACGCCCCGTTCGCGCTGGCCGACGACGCGGGCCGCGAGGTGCCCGTGCAGAGCTGGGTGACCGCCACCTGGCCCGACGGCTCGGTCAAGTGGTCGGCCCACGCCATCGGCGCGCAGCGGGACGCCGCGCGGGCGTACCGGCTGGAACCGGGCCGCGAGCCCGCCGCGCCGGGCACGGCCGTGACCGTGGCGCGCGAGCGGGGCGGGCTGGTCGTGAGCACGGGCGTGGTCACGTGGGAGCTCGGCGGCGGGACGGTCGCCCGCTCGATCTCGCGCGGGAGCCGCGAGATCGCGAGGAACGTCCGCCTGGTCAGCCTCCGGCAGGGCGAGCCCACCCCCGACGAGGGCGGCGCCGTGGCCCGCGAGCAGGGCGAGGGCGTCGTCGATAGCGTCACCGTCGAGCAGGACGGCCCGCTGCGCGCCGTCGTGCGGCTGGAGGGCCGGCACGGCGACTGGCTGCCGTTCACCGTGCGCCTGTACTTCTACGCCGGCGCCGAACAGGTGCGGATCATGCACACGTTCGTCTGGGACGGCGACCCGGAGCGCGACTTCCTGGCCGGGCTCGGGCTGCGCGCCGACGTGGTCATGCGCGACCAGCCGCACGACCGGCACGTACGCCTGGCCGGGGCGGAGGGCTTCCTCACCGAGGCGGTACGCGGCCTGACCGGCCTGCGCCGCGACCCCGGCGAGCGGGTACGCCGGGCGCAGGTCGAGGGCAGGCCGGCCGGGGAGATCGCCCCCGAAGTGGCGAGCCGGCTGCACCTCATCCCCGCCTGGAACGACTACACGCTCGACCAGGGCTCGGCCGACGGCTTCACGCTGCGCAAGCGCACCGCCGACGGCCACGCGTGGGTGACGATCCCCTCGGGGACCCGCTCGGGCGGCTACGGCTACGTCGGCGGCGTCAGCGGCGGCCTCGGCTTCGGGCTGCGCGACTTCTGGCGCCTGCACCCCACCCGCCTCGACGTCAGGAACGCCGCCACCGGCCTGGCCACGGCGACCGTCTGGATGTGGTCGCCGTCCGCGCCGGCCATGGACCTGCGCTTCTACCACGACGGCATGGGCCAGGACACGTTCGCCGAGCAGCTCGAAGGGCTGGAGATCACGTACGAGGACTACGAGCCGGGCTTCGGCGACGCCCGCGGTGTGGCGCGTACGCACGAGCTGACCCTGCGCGCCTGCGACGCCACGCCCTCCGCCGCGGACCTGGCCGCGCACGCCGCCGCGCTGGAGCGGCCGGGACTGCTGGCCGTGGCGCCCGAGCGGGCGCGCGAGGCCGGCGTGTTCGGGGTGTGGGGGCTGCCCGACCGCTCCACGCCGGAGCGCGCCCTGATCGAGGACCGCCTGGACTTCCTGTTCGACCTGTACGTGCTGGAGCGCGAGCAGCGCAGGTGGTACGGGTTCTGGGACTACGGCGACGTCATGCACACCTACGACGAGGACCGGCACACCTGGCGTTACGACGTGGGCGGCTACGCGTGGGACAACTCGGAGCTGTCGCCCGACCTGTGGTTGTGGCTGCAGTACCTGCGCACGGGACGCGCCGACGTCTTCCGGTTCGCCGAGGCCATGACCCGGCACACGGGCGAGGTCGACGTCTACCATCTCGGCAGGTGGAAGGGCCTGGGCAGCCGGCACAACGTGCAGCACTGGGGCTGCAGCTGCAAGCAGCTGCGCATCTCCAACGCCGCCTACCGCCGCTTCTACTACTACCTGACCGCCGACGAGCGGACCGGCGACCTCATGGACGAGCTGAGCACGCCGGAGGAGACGTTCCTGGCGATCGACCCCACGCGCAAGGTCCGCGAGGACGTCTACACGCCGGACCCGGCGGCGCTGTCGGTCGGCCTGGGCACGGACTGGGGCTCGCTGGCGGCGGCGTGGCTGACCCGCTGGGAGCGGCACGGCGACGAGCGGGCCAGGGACCGGCTGCTGGGCACGATGGCCGACATCGGCGCGATGCCGCGCCGGTTCCTGTCCGGCGAGGGCCGGCTGGACCTCGGAACGGGCCGCTTCGACACCTCGCGGGACCAGATCTCCGTCTCCCACCTGTCGTCGCTGTTCGGGCTGCCGGAGATCTGCGCGGAGCTCATCGCGCTCGACGTCGGCGTCCCGGGTTTCGAGGAGGCGTGGCTGGAGTACTGCCGCCTCTACCTCGCCACCCCCGAGCAGCAGGAGGCGGAGGTGGGCCGGCCGCTGAGCGGGATCTCGCTCATCCAGGCGCACAGCAGGCTCACCGCGTACGCGGCGGTCCGCACCGGCGACGACGAGCTGGCCGCGTGGGCGTGGCGCAAGTTCCGTCTCGGCGAGGGGGACCAGCTCAACCGCAACCCGATGCAGCACCAGGAGAGGTGGGAGCTGACGACGGTCGGCGGCCCTGAGGTGCCCTCGCCGGTGCGCGAGGCGCCGTTCGTGTCCACCAACAGCGCGGCGCAGTACGGCCTGGCCGCCATCTGCAACCTGGCCCTGATCGGGAAGCACCTGGCGGACGGTTAACCAGGGGTGGGGCCCCTGCGGTGGGCCTACACTGATCGGTATGCATGCTCCCGATTGATCGGCGTCGCACGCCCCAACCCTCGTTTCCTAGCTCGGGAGTGTTCCGCCATCATGATCATCGCCAGTGATATCGAGCTGCGCGCGGGCGCGCGCCTGCTCATCGAGAAAGCCACGTTCCGGGTCAATCCCGGCGACAAGATCGGGCTCGTCGGCCGCAACGGCGCGGGCAAGACGACCCTGACCAGGGTGCTGGCGGGCGAGGGGTTGCCCGCGTCCGGCACCGTCACCAGGTCCGGCAGCGTCGGCTACCTGCCTCAGGACCCGCGCACCGGCGACCTGCAGGTGCTGGCCCGCGACCGCATCCTGTCGGCGCGCGGGCTCGATCAGGTGCTGCGCGACCTGCGTGAGGCCGAGCTCGGCATGTCCTCCGCCGACGACCGCACGCGCGAGCGGGCGGTGAAGCGCTACGGCCGTCTCGAGGACCAGATGCACGTGCTCGGCGGCTACGCGGCCGAGTCGGAGGCCGCCTCCATCGCCTCCAGCCTCGGCCTGCCGGACAGGGTGCTCACGCAGCCGCTGCAAACGCTTTCCGGAGGCCAGCGCAGGCGCGTCGAATTGGCGCGAATTCTTTTCAGCGGAGCGGAAACTCTCCTTCTCGACGAGCCGACAAACCACCTAGATGCGGACTCAATCGGGTGGCTTCGTGATTTTTTGCGCTCTCATCAAGGCGGCTTGGTGATCATCAGCCACGACGTCGGCCTTCTTGAAGCGACGGTCAACAAGGTCCTGCACCTCGACGCCAACCGCTCGGTGATCGACCACTACAACGTGGGCTGGAAGGCCTACCTCGCCCAGCGCGAGACCGACGAGAAGCGCAGGAAGCGCGAGCGCGCCAACGCCGAGAAGCAGGCGGGCGCGCTGCTGGCCCAGGCCGACAAGATGCGCGCCAAGGCCACCAAGGCCAAGGCCGCCCAGGACATGATGCGGCGCGCGCACCGGCTGCTCGCCGGCACGGAGGAGGAACGCCAGAGCGACAAGGTGGCCAAGCTGCGCTTCCCCGAGCCGCAGCCGTGCGGACGCACCCCGCTGATGGCCGAGGGCCTGTCGAAGGCGTACGGCTCGCTGGAGGTCTTCACCGACGTCGACGTGGCCATCGACCGCGGTCATCGCGTCGTCATCCTCGGCCTCAACGGCGCGGGCAAGACCACGCTGCTGCGCCTGCTCGGCGGCATAGAAAAGCCCGACACCGGTGAGATCAGGCCCGGTCACGGTCTCAAGATCGGTTATTACGCCCAGGAGCACGAGACCCTCGACAACGACCGCACGCTCCTGGAGAACATGCGCTCGGCCGGTGGCGAGTTCACCGACACCGAGCTGCGCAAGGTGCTCGGCTCGTTCCTGTTCTCCGGCGACGACGCCGACAAGCCGGCCGGGGTGCTCTCCGGCGGTGAGAAGACCCGGCTCGCGCTGGCCATCCTGGTGCTTTCGAGCGCCAATGTGCTGCTTCTCGACGAGCCCACGAACAACCTCGACCCGGTCAGCCGCGAGCAGGTTCTCCACGCTCTAAGGTCGTATTCAGGGGCAATCGTCCTAGTCACGCATGACGAGGGTGCCGTTGACGCCCTGTCACCGGATAGGGTGATCTTGCTACCTGACGGAACTGAAGACGCATGGAGCGACGAATTTTCCGATCTTGTGGCACTTGCCTGATCTTAATTTGAGTGGGTACGGATCTTTTCCCGTGGAGTAGGTAGCCGATCCCGCTGAAATGACTGATCATGGCGGAGTAACGCTGCGGAAGTCCGGCACTACAGGAGGTACTCGTGGCCGAGACACTGAAGAAGGGCACCCGGGTCACCGGGGCCGACCGGGAAAAACTGGCCGGCGATCTCAAGAAGCGCTATGCCCAGGGCGAGAGCATTCGCGCCCTGGCCGCTTCCACTGGCCGGTCCTACGGGTTCATCCACCGCATCCTTAGCGAGTCCGGCGTGACTCTGCGCGGGCGCGGCGGGGCGACCCGGGGCAAGTCCAAGCGCTGACGGCCGCCTCGGAACGTGCGACCGCAGCCGCTCGTCCCTTGACAGCCGACGTCGCGCCCGGGCCAGAACGACATTCTGTAGGCTCGGGCGCGACGGTCAGCACTCTGCAGCGCACCCCGTGCGCGGCCGGGACACGAGGAGCGGGCGATGGCGGAAGCGCAGGCGCAACAGCGCGGGGGGTATGCGGAGGACGTCTCAGCCGGGCAACCGGCGCAAGGCGGGCTCCGATTCGAGGTGGACGGTGAGATAGCGACGATCACGCTGGACCGGCCGGAAAAGCGCAACGCCATGACGTTCGCGACATGGTCGGCACTGGCTCGCATCGGCGAGAACCTGCCCGAGCAGGTGCGCGTCGTCGTCGTGAAAGGTGAGGGACCGTCCTTCTCGGCAGGAATCGACCTGCGAATGTTCACACCGGAGGGGGTGCCCGGACAGGGCTCGTTCAGCTCGGCGGCCGCTGCTGATGCCGCCACCTTCGAGCAGCGCCTGCAGCAGGCTCAGGCGGGATACCTGTGGCTGCGCCGCCCGGAGATCGTCTCCATCGCCGCCGTGCGGGGGCACGCGATCGGCGCTGGATTTCAGTTGGCGCTCGCCTGCGACCTGCGGATCGTCGCCGACGACGTCGCGTTCTGCATGAAGGAGGCCGCTCTGGGCCTCGTGCCCGACCTGACCGGCACCAAGCCCCTGGTCGAGCTGGTGGGCCTGGCCAAGGCGAAGGACCTGTGCCTGACGGCCAGGGTGGTGCACGCGGACGAGGCCGCGCGGATCGGCCTCGCGGAAAAGGTGGTCGCGGGAAGCGACCTCGACCAGGCGGTAGCAGACAAGGCCGAGCAACTGCTCGCCGTCAACCGTGACGCGGCCGCCGCGACCAAACGGCTTCTCCAGGGGGCGCAGGGCCGTTCCCTGGAGGAGCAGTGCGCGGCCGAGGGAGCCGAGCAGGCCGCCCGGCTCAAGGCCCTCTTCGGCTGATCAAGGGCCGCGTGGGCAGGAGGTTCCGGCGAACGGTTGACGGCTCCCGATTACGCGGTGAGCTGACTCGGGAATCCTCGAGCGCCATGGTGGCGCTGAGTCCGGGGGAGGACCCCGAATGGCGATGATGGGCGGGGGCTTCGGCCCCGGTGTGATGGCGTCCCTGCGGCGCGACGAATCGGTGACCAGACAGCGGCTGCGGCCCGGCATCGCGCGGCGCATCGCGCGCTACGCCAGGCCGTACACCAGGCAGATCGTGGCGTTCCTCGGGCTCGTCGTCCTGGGGGCGGTGATCGTGATCGCCAACCCGCTGCTGATGAAGGCGATCATCGACGACGGCATCCTGCCCAAGCGGCCGGACATCGTGGTCTGGCTGGCCGTGGCCATCGCCGTGCTGGCCCTGGTCGATGCCGGGCTGACACTGGTGCAGCGGTGGTTCTCCGCGCGCATCGGCGAGGGCCTGATCTTCGACCTGCGCACCGAGGTGTTCGACCACGTGCAGCGCATGCCGGTGGCGTTCTTCATGCGGGCGCAGACCGGCGCGCTGGTCAGCAGGCTCAACACCGACGTGATCGGCGCCCAGCGGGCGCTGACGAGCACGCTGTCGTCCGTGGTCTCCAACGTGGTCAGCCTGATCCTGGTGCTGGGCGCCATGCTCGCCCTGTCATGGCAGGTCACCCTGGTCGCGCTGGTGCTGCTGCCGATCTTCATCGTCCCCGCCAAGTTCGTGGGGCGCCGCATGTCGGCGCTGACCCGGGAGCAGATGCAGCTCGACGCCGAGATGAGCTCGGTGACCACCGAGCGGTTCAACGTGGCGGGCGCGACGGTCGCCAAGCTCTACGGCCGGCCGGAGGACGACGCCGAGGTGTTCGGCAGCCGCGCCGCCAGGGTCCGCGACGTGGGCGTGACCGTCGGCATGTACGGCACCGTGTTCCGGGTCGCGCTCGGGCTCGTGGCCGCGCTGGCCACCGCCCTGGTGTACGGCATCGGCGGCGTGCTGTCCGTCTCCGGGGTCTTCGAGCTCGGCACGCTGGTGGCCCTGGCCGCCCTGCTGATGCGCCTGTACGGCCCGCTGACGTCGCTGTCCAACGTGCACGTGGACGTGATGACGGCCCTCGTGAGCTTCGACCGGGTCTTCGAGATCCTCGACCTCGAACCCATGGTGGCCCAGCGCCCCGGCGCCCTGCCGGTGCCCGGGGGCCCGGTGACGATCGAGTTCGACGACGTGCGTTTCCGCTACCCCGCCGCCGAGGAGGTCTCCCTGGCCTCGCTGGAGTCGGTCGCCCGGCAGGACACCGGCCCGTCCCACCCGGTGCTGGAGGGCGTCTCGTTCCGGGCCGGGCCCGGGCAGCTGATCGCCCTCGTCGGCCATTCGGGCGCCGGGAAGACGACGATGACCTCGCTGGTCTCCCGCCTCTACGACGTCGACGAGGGCGCGGTCAGGATCAACGGGCTCGACGTGCGCGACGCCACGCTCGACTCCCTGCGCGAGACCGTAGGGGTGGTCATGCAGGACGCTCATCTCTTCCATGACACGATCGCGGCCAACCTCCGCTATGCCAGGCCGGAGGCCGGGGACGAGGAGATCTGGGAGGCTCTCAGGGCCGCGCAGATAGGTGACCTCGTGGAGGGCCTGCCCGACGGGCTGGAGACCGTGGTGGGCGATCGCGGCTACCGGCTGTCCGGCGGCGAGAAGCAGCGCCTCGCGCTGGCCAGGCTCCTGCTCAAGGCGCCGCGCGTGGTGGTGCTCGACGAGGCCACCGCCCACCTCGACTCCGAGTCGGAGGCGGCGGTGCAGGTGGCGCTGAAGACCGCGCTGGAGGGCCGCACGTCGCTGGTCATCGCGCACCGGCTGTCGACGATCAGGGAGGCGGACGAGATCCTCGTCGTCCACGACGGCCGCATCGCCGAACGCGGCAGGCACGACGAGCTGCTGGCGCGCGAGGGGCTCTACGCCGAGCTCTACCGCACCCAGTTCACTTCTTCCTCAGGTAGCCCAGCCGCTTGAGCTCCTCGCGGGCGACCTTCTCCACGAGCTTGACGTCGTCGCGCGTGAGCCGGGACTTCCAGGCGCCCGGCTTGGGCACGGCGGGGTCGTACAGGACGACCTTCGACACCCGCGTCTGCAGGAACTCCGTGAGCGTGGCCACCGACTGCTGCGGTCTGAGCACCAGGTCCTCGTAGCGAAGCGTCAGGAGCAGCTCCTCGGGCAGGGTCCTGCGCAGGTCGGCGCTGACGCGCACGGCGCTGCGCCAGCGCAGCGCGCTCTTGCCCGAGTCGGGCATCTCACGCCAGCGGCCGAGGTGCTCGTCCTTGCTGATGCCGAGGAACGCGCTGGGGAACTCGGTCTGGCCCGTCACCATCGCCGGCTTGAACCAGGCCAGGCACTCCGGGTCGGCCAGCATGCCGGCCACGGCGTCCCTGCCGTCGCGGATGAGCTGCACGAACCGGGCGTCGGGGAACGCCTGGAGCAGCACGGGCACGCTGTAGAGCAGATCGGGGCTGCCGTCGCCGAACCGGGTGACGTCGCCGGCGTTCACGCAGGGGCCCGAGCCGGTGACGCCGCCCGCGTCCCTGCACGGCTCGGCGCACTGGCCGCACGATCGGGGCAGCACCTGCCACGACTCGGCCAGGGCGTCGCGCATGACGCGCACGGCGCCGGACGTGCCGGCGAGCGACGGTCTGCGGGCGAAGGCGTACACCACGTGCGCCACGCTCGCACGGCCCATCGTCACGTGGAAGCCAGGGGATCGTTTCAGGGCGCGGGCGAGCAGGTCCGTGCCGGAATGCGGGGCTCCGAGCAGGAAGACCGGCCGGCGGACCTTGACGCCGTTGACCACGAGGATGTGGGGCGGAAGTCGCATACGACAGGTAAGTGTGGCACCGTTTGGCACGTGAACGAGCCAGCGCCGCGTCGGTGCTCACCGAAGCAGCATGTAAGGAGTTGAGTCAATGCAGGCTGGTGACACCGTCGCGATCGTCTCGCCGTCAGGCCCGCCCAACGCCGTGATGCTGAGGCGCGGCGTCGAGCGTCTGGAAGGGCTCGGGCTGAAGGTGGTGATCGGCGCGCACGCGCTCGACCGCCAGGAGCTCGACCACCTCGCGGGCAGCGACGCGGCGAGGGCCGCCGACCTGCAGGCGGCCTGGTGCGACCCGGCCGTCTCCGCGGTGTTCTGCTGCCGGGGCGGCTACGGCGCCGCGCGGCTGCTCGACCGCCTCGACTGGAACGCCATGCGCGCGGCGGGCCGCAAGGTCCTGGTCGGGTCCAGCGACATCACCGCACTGCACAACGCGTTCGCCATCGAGCTGGGCGTGCCCACGCTGCACGGGCCGATGCCCGCCTCCAAGATCTTGGCCGACGAGAAGCCGCCGGAGCCGCGCAGCTGGGAGAGCCTGCAGGCGGCGCTGTTCGGTGCCCCAGGCGTCGTGCACGGCGACCGGGTGCTGGTGCCGGGGCGGGCCGAGGGCGTGCTGTCCGGCGGTAACCTGTCGCTGCTCGCCTCGATGTGCGGCACCCGGTGGCAGCCGTCGTTCCGGGGCCGGATCGCCTTCCTGGAGGACGTGACGGAGGAGCCCTACCGGATCGACCGCATGCTGACGCAGTTGCTGCAGGCGGGGGTGTTCGACGGGGTGCGGGGCATCGCGCTCGGCTCGTGGGTCGACTGCGGCGATCCCTACCCGGTGCTGCTCGACCGCCTGGGGCCACTCGGGGTGCCCGTGGTGGCGGGGTTGCCGGTGGGGCACGGGTCGCCACAGATGAGCGTGTGGCTGGGAGCGCTTGGTGTTATCGATACCGAATCGTGCTCCCTGGCTGGTCGGATCGGCGATAGGGAGCAGGCAAGGTAGGAGGGACGAAACCGACAGAAGGGACACGGCGCGTGAATTTGTTCGGGCGTGACCGCGAGCCCTCGCGCCGGCCGGTCGAGGACGTCGACCTCGACTCCCTGCTCGCGCTCGTCGCGGAGTCGCTCGGCTACTCCTTCGAGTTCGCGCGCGACGGAGGCTCCGTGAGGCTGACGAGCGCCACGGGCCCGGACGCCGGGCCGGGGGAGCCGCTCGACGTCCGGCTCACCGGGCTGCGGCGCGAGGCCGCGCGCAGAGCCAGGGAGGACTGGCCGATGCTGGTCTCCGAACACCTCGCCCATGCCGTCGCCACCGCCGGCGACCGGCTCGACGTGTGCGACCTGGAGCAGGCCAAGCCGCTGATGCGCACCAGGGTGGAGTCCGTCGACGAGGTGAGCGACCTGACCCGCGTGGTGGGCCGCCACCTCAACGCCGACCTCGTGGAGCTGCTCACCGTCGGCACGCGGGCCGTGCGCCCCGAGGAGGCGGGCTGCTGGCCCGTCCCGCCGGCGCGGGCCCTCGACCTCGCCGTGGCCAACGTACGCCGCGACGAGCGGCTGCTGGTCGAGCGGATCGAGTTGTCGGGCACGCCGGTGACCCGCCTGACCGCGGCCACCCCCGCGGCCGCCACACATCTGCGCTGGCTCGGTTCCTACCTGCCCGTGCCCGCCGACGGGGCGCTCGTGGTGCTGCCCGACCCCTACACCCTGCTCGTCCATCCGGTCGACGGCATCGGCGTGGTGCGGGCCATCGAGCGGCTGCGGGTGCACGCGGCCCAGACCGACGGGCTCAGCTCACAGGTCTACTGGTGGCACCGGGGAGCGCTGACCCTCATCAAGGCCGACATCGTGCTGCAGAGCGGCCACGCCCGGCTCGTCGTGGCGCCGCCGCCGGAGTTCGCCGAGGTCCTGGCCCGGCTGGCCGTCTGACCCCTCCGCCGAAGACCCGCTCAGAGCCCGAACGCCGCCGTCACCCGGCCGGTCAGGTCGTCCTCGGTCATCGCGCCGCCGACCTCGATCACGGCCAGCCCGAACCCGCGTGCCTCCCGGGCGAGGCGTTCGGTGAACAACCGGTCGCGTTCCAGCAGGTTGCGCAGCGCCCTGTCCGGATCGCCGGTCCTCCCGGCGATCTGCCAGAGCGAGCCCCTGCTGCGGAACGCGTCCAGGCGGAACCCGGGCGAGGGAACCAGCCAGACGCCGTGGCGCGCCGTGGCCAGCAGGGGCTCGACCAGGCTCGGCAGCAGCCGGAAGCCCTCGGCGAGCACGGGACGCTCCGGGGGAAGCCGCAGCAGGTCCTCGACGATCAGGCCGAAGCCCTCACCCCTGAACCAGTGGAACGTCTCCAGCATGGTCTCGGGCGAGCGGTCCACCCACCGCTCGTCCATGTCCATGGCCATGAACGCGTGCAGGTGGGGGCACTCGCCCGGCGTGCTGCGCGCCGCGTGGTCCCGCATCGCGGCGTCGGTGTCGTACAGGTGGAAACCGTGCCGGTCCGCCAGGCGGCGGGCGACCGTCGACTTGCCCGCGCCGCTCCCACCGCCGATCCAGCGGACGTGGCGGAGCCGCTCGCGCAGCGCCGCCACCTCGCCGGGCCTTTCCGTCACCATGCCGCTACGGCCGGTCCACGTAGTCGCGCAGGTGGAGCGCGGTCAGCGAGGAACCGGTGGCGACCAGTTCGCCGGGGGTGCCGGAGAACACGACCCGGCCGCCGTCGTGACCGGCTCCCGGCCCCAGGTCGATGATCCAGTCGGCGTGGGCCATGACCGCCTGGTGGTGCTCGATCACGATGACCGTGTTGCCGTCGTCAACCAGCCGGTCGAGCAGGGCCAGGAGCTGGTCCACGTCCGCCAGGTGCAGCCCCGTCGCAGGCTCGTCCAGCACGTACGTGGTGCCGTTCTTCGCCATGTTGATGGCCAGTTTGAGCCGCTGCCGCTCGCCGCCCGACAGCGTGGTCAGCGGCTGGCCGAGCCCGATGTAGCCGAGGCCGACCGCGGTCAGCCGGTCGAGGATCGTACGGGCCTGGCCGGTGGTGAAGAAGTCGCGGGCCTCGGCCACCGGCATGGCGAGCACCTCGCTGATGTTCCTGCCCCGCAGCGTGTACGTCAGCACCTCGGGCGTGAACCGTCTGCCCTCGCACTCCTCGCACACCGACGCCACCTCGGCCATCATCGCGAGGTCGGTGTAGATGAGCCCGATGCCCTTGCACTTCGGGCAGGCGCCCGCCGAGTTGGCGCTGAACAGGCCGGGCTTGACGCCGTTGGCCTTGGCGAACGCCGCCCGGATCGGGTCGAGCACCCCCGTGTACGTCGCCGGGTTGCTCCTGCGCGAGCCGCGGATGGGCGACTGGTCGGCCACCACCACGCCGTCGCGGCCCGCGACGTGGCCGTGGATCAGCGAGCTCTTGCCCGACCCGGCCACGCCGGTGACCACGGTCAGCACGCCCAGCGGCACGTCCACGCTCACATCGCGCAGGTTGTGCAGGGTGGCGTTCCTGATCGGCAGGTGCCCGGACGGCTCGCGGACCTGCTCGCGCAGGCGTACCCGGTGGTCGAGGTAGCGGCCGGTCAGCGTGCCGGAGGCGCGCAGCCCGCCGAGGTCGCCGGCGTAGCAGAGCTGCCCGCCGGCCGCGCCGGCGCCGGGGCCGAGGTCGACGACGTGGTCGGCGATGGCGATGGTCTCCGGCTTGTGCTCGACCACGAGGACCGTGTTGCCCTTGTCGCGCAGCTGGAGCAGCAGGGTGTTCATGCGCTGGATGTCGTGCGGGTGCAGACCGGCCGTCGGCTCGTCGAAGACGTAGGTGACGTCGGTCAGGCTGGAGTTGAGGTGGCGCACCATCTTGACGCGCTGTGCCTCGCCGCCGGACAGCGTGGACGACTCGCGGTCGAGGCTGAGATAGCCGAGGCCGATCCCCACCAGCGAGTCGAGTGTGGAGAGCAGGCCGTCCAGCACCGGGCCGACGGTCTCGCCGGCGATGCCGCGGACGAATCCGGCCAGGTCGTCGATCTGCATGGCCGAGCAGTCGGCGATGTTACTGCCGTTGATCAGGCTGGAGCGGGCGGCCTCGTTCAGCCGGGTGCCCGCGCAGGAGGGGCAGCGGATCAGTCTGACCGCCCGGTCGGCGAACGCCCGCGCCGACGGCTGCATCGACTCGCGGTCCTTGGCGAGGTAGGTGCGCCTGACCCGGGGGACGAGGCCCTCGTAGGTGACGTTGTTCGAGCCGTACTTCAGCTTGGTGGGCGGCTTGTTGAGGAGGTCCTCCCACTGCTCGGGGGTGAAGTCCTTCAGCCTGACGTCGGGGTCGAACAGGCCGGAGCCGGCCACGACCTGCCACGGCCAGCTGTCGACGGCGTAGCCGGGGGCCTTGATGGCGCCGTCCTTCAGCGACAGCTCCCGGTCGACCAGTTCGTCCACGTCGATGTCGGAGGCCTTGCCCAGCCCTTCGCACTCGGGGCACATGCCCTCGGCCGTGTTGAAGCTGAAGGCGCCGGCCGGGCCGGCGGACGGCTCGCCGAGGCGGCTGAAGATGATGCGCAGCATGGTGTGGGCGTCGGTGGCCGTGCCGACGGTGGAGCGCGCGTTGGCGCCCATGCGTTCCTGGTCGACGATGATCGCCGCACTCAGGTTGTGCAGCGCGTCGACGTCGGGGCGGGCCAGGCTCGGCATGAACGCCTGGATGAACGCGGTGTACGTCTCGTCGATCAGCCGGCGGGACTCCGCGGCGATCGTGTCGAAGACGAGCGAGGACTTGCCGGAGCCCGACACTCCGGTGAAGACGGTGAGACGCCGCTTGGGGATGTCGAGGGAGACGCCCTTGAGGTTGTTCTCCCTGGCGCCGCGGACCTGGATGCGGTCGTGGCTGTCAGCGGCGGTGTGGTCGTGGTGCTGGACGGCGCTTGCCTGCTGGCTGGAGAGCACGGAACCCTTCCATCGTCGGCCGATTGCTTATGCTGTAAGGGGATAGCCGGGACAGCTTACAACGACGGCCGATCGTTCGCGCCCGCCAGGAGGCGGGCGCCGGGTTCAGGCGGACAGCGGGTTGACGTGCCGGTGGTGCAGCCCGATGACCGGGATCTCGTGCAGGCTGCCCGAGTACAGGAACTGCGTCATGCCGATGAGCAGCCGCCGCACGTCCTCCTGCGGCCGCACCACCAGGCGCAGGAACCGGCTGGTCGTGCCGAGCTTGTTGCCGCACTCCCTGACGTACACGCCATGCTCGGTGAGCAGGTGGTCGCGCAGCGGCACCCCGTCGTGGCCGGGCGGCAGCTTCACCAGCAGGAAGTTGCCCTGCGACGCGAACACCGACAGCCCCGGCATGGTGCTGAGCTGCTGGAACATCGCCCGCCTGTCGTTGCCGAGCCGCTTGAGGCTCTCCTGGTATTCCGGCCAGAACTGCCGCATCATGAACACCACGACCTCGGCGAACGAGTTGAGGTTCCACTTGGGCAGCGCGTCGCGCACCCGCGCGGCCAGCGCCGGGTTGGCGACCATGTAGCCGAAGCGGATGCCGTGCAGGCCGAAGGACTTGCCCAGGCTGCGCAGCACGATCACGTTCGGCCGGACCGCGGCCTCGGCGGCCACGCCAGGGTAGGGCTCGGCGTCCACGAACTCGCCGAACGACTCGTCCACGATCACCAGGTCGAGGTCGATCAGCTCGTCCAGGAGCCGCAGGACCTCGTGCTTGGGCAGGTAACCGCCGTCGGGGTTGTTGGGATTGCAGATCACCGCCACCCGCGAGCCGCGCGTACGGACGAACGAGACATAGTCGCTCACGTCGAGCGCGAAGTTGCGGCTTTCCAGCAGCGGATACATGTCCACCCGCTTGCCCGTCTCCAGCGGCTGGTCCGTCCAGCGGCCGAACGTGGGGATCGGCACGGCCAGGCTCTCGTGCACCAGGAGGTGGTCGATCCAGGTGATCAGCTCGGTCGAGCCGTTGCCCATGGCGACCGTCTTGGGGTGCAGGCCGAGGGTGGAGCAGAGCTCCTCGGCGATGGTGTTCGCGTCGCTCGGATAGAACTTGAGGATCGTCTCCAGGTTCCTCCCGAGGTGCTCGAAGATCTCGGGCGTCGGGAAATAGGGGTTGCACGGGATGCAGAAGTCCACCGGCGCGTGCTCTCCGGCCGAGCCGCGCATGAGGGAGAAGTACGACGGGCTGTGCGCCTGTGCCCGCAAGAGGCTGAGCTCCACGACACCTCCATGGAACACGTGTCCGATGTGTGGAGGTACGCGCCGATCGCCGGGCCGGTTCACCCGCCCGCGGACGCCGTTTCCCCCGCCGTCCCCCGTGCCGTTCCGCGTGCCTTTCTGCGGAGGGTGAGAACGGCGACGTCGTCGCGCGGCGCTCCGCCGGTGAACGTGCGCAGGTCCGCGCCCACCGCCTGGGCGAGCCTGGCCGGCGGGTCGGCGGCCCACGCGCGCAGGCGCCGGCCCAGCGGGTAGAACGTGCCGCCGGGGTCGCGCGCCTCGGTGACGCCGTCCGTGTACACCATCAGCGTCGTGCCCGGCGGGAACGCGAAGCGCGCCACCGCCCGCGGCTCGGCCGTCATCGCCGCCAGGCCGAGGGGAACCGACGGCTCGCCCAGGGAGACCTGGCGGGCGTCGCCGCCGCGGATGACGTACGGGGCCAGGTGCCCGCAGTTGATCGCCTCGACCTCCCTGTCGCGGCCGACGTCGAGCACCAGCGCGGTGACGAACCGCTCGCGTTCCCCCGTCTGGGTGGCGAACGTGTTCTGCCTGACCACCGACTTCTCCAGGGCGTCCACCACGCCGGTGAGCGTGGGCTCGCGGTAGGCGGCCTCCCTGAACGAGCCGAGCACGACCAGCGCCGTTCCGATCGCCGGCAGGCCTTTGCCCTGCACGTCGGCGATCAGCACCCGCATGCCGTGGCGGGTCGCGGCCACTTCGTACATGTCGCCGCCGACCAGCGTGTCCTCCGTCGCCGGCTGGTAGAAGCCGTCGACCTCCACGTCGGCGGTGCGCAGCGGCAGCGGGCGCACGATCAGGCGCTGCAGGGCGGCGGCCGACGAACGCAGCCGGTCGACCTCCTCCTCGCGCCGCACCCGGTAGCGGCACCCGACCACGCTCAGCACCCCGAACACCGCCGTGAACGCGAACGCCAGCAGCTTGTCGTCCAGCTCCGCTCCTACCGAGTAGGTGGTGCCCGCCACCACCAGCACCACCCAGAGGGAGGCGGCGGCCGTCTGGCGCACCGAGCCGAGCCCCGAGACGATCGCCGGCAGGAAGATCAGCAGCGGAAAGATGCGCAACGCCGTGCGGGTGACGACGTCGAGTGCGACGACCACGGCCGTGACGAGCAGCAGGCCCGCCACGAACACCGGCGTCGAGAGCCTGAACCGGCCAGGCCGCCCGGGGTCATGCGGCACGACCGGTCCTCGCCTGACACCTGGGGCGGGGAGGGAACGCGGAACGGCCAGGCACTGTCGTCTCCCGATGTCGTCGATGGCGCTCCATAGCTTACCGTGTCCGGATCGTCACGTTCCGGCGCCATGCCCGTCCCGCGCGGATCGAGCGGCAGGCGTACGCGGGCGCCGGCCGACCCGGCGGGCGACGCACACCGCGGTGTCGGGCACCATGGATCGTGTGACGACGACCACGAAGCTCGTGGAGCTGACCGGACTGGTCGCCCAGGGTGGGGTGGCGGTGCTCAGCGGCGCCGGCCTGTCCACGGAGTCGGGCATCCCCGACTACCGGGGGCCGACGGGCCGCTCGCGCCGCGCCGAGCCGATGACGTACCAGAAGTTCGTCGGCAGCGCGGAGGCGCGGCGGCGCTACTGGGCGCGCAGCCACGTCGGCTGGCGGCAGATCGGCGACGCGCGGCCCAACGCCGGGCACCTGGCCGTGGCCGAGCTGGAGCGGCGCGGCCTGCTGGTCGGCATCGTCACCCAGAACGTCGACGGCCTGCACCAGGCGGCGGGCGCGCGGCGGGTGATCGAGCTGCACGGCGGCCTCGACCGGGTCGTCTGCCTGTCGTGCCGGGAGCGCACTCCCCGTGCCGAACTGGAACGCCGGCTGCGTGAGGCCAACGCCGGGTGGGCCGCCTCCGGCGCCATCAACCCCGACGGCGACGCCGTGCTCACCGACGCGCAGGTGGCCGGGTTCCAGGTGGTCGACTGCTGGGGGTGCGGCGGGCTGCTCAAGCCCGACGTGATCTTCTTCGGCGAGAACGTGCCCCGGCCCCGGGTCGACGAATGTTTCGGACTGGTGGCGGGGGCGCGGGCGCTGCTCGTGCTCGGTTCGTCCCTGAAGGTCCGGTCGGGGCTGCGGTTCGTCACCAAGGCCGCCGCGCTCGGCCTCCCGATCGCCATCGTCAACCAGGGGCCGACCGGCGGCGACGCCGACGCGGCCCTCACCGTGGACGCCCCGCTGGGCCCGACACTGTCCGGTCTCGCCGCGCGACTCGGGAAGGCCGCTCGGGCGGGTTAGTGGCGCGACGGGCGCGGACGCTGCGGGACGGCGGGCTCGGCGAGGGCACGCGGGCGGCACGGAGGCTGCGGGGCGGCTCGGCGAGGGCACGCGGGCGGCACAATGGAGCGCATGGCTCCTCGTTCCTGCCCCTGCGGCCTGCCCACCCCCTACCAGGACTGCTGCGGCAGGTTCCACCGGGGCGAGGCGGCCGCCGCCACCGCCGAGCAGCTCATGCGGTCGAGGTTCAGCGCGTTCGCGACGGGCGACGAGGCGTATCTGCTGCGCACCTGGCATCCCTCCACCCGCCCGGCCCGCCTCGGGCTCGACAGGAAGGTGCGGTGGGTGCGGCTGGAGGTGCTGGAGAGCGCCGGCGGCAGCGTCGTGCACACCGAGGGCACCGTACGCTTCCGCGCCCACTACGTCGAGCGTGGGCGGGCGGGGGAGCAGGAGGAACACAGCAGGTTCGTCCGCCTGGACGGCCGCTGGGTCTACGCGGGCGCTCTGTGAACGGTCACGAACGTGGCCACGGCCAAGGCGTCGACCACGCTCTCATGTCCGGACAGGCGCCGCAGGCCCTGGTTACCAGGTCCATGTTCCGCATCGAAGGAAAGAGTTCCAGTGTCACTGCCCCCGGATACACCCACGCCCGGAGGCCAGCTGATGGAAGGTGATCCAAGCAAGGAGCTGAATGTCAGGCTGGTTTCGATCTTCAGTCGAAGGTTGTTGAGAACGTACTTGTCGATCTTGCTCTTGCCGAACGATCCGGTCTTCTTGACCGATACGTATCCGCTCCATTCTTTGACGTTGAAAACGGCATCTCGCATCATGCCCGGATACACCCATCGCAGGACGCCTCCGGCCTCGAAGGCGAGTCCCTTCGTAAGATAGTTCCACCCGAAGAGATCGGACCTGCATCCCGAATTCGCGCAAACTCTGAGAGCACCCCATCCTTGCAGTCCTCGAGGTCCTGCGTTGGGCGGTACTCGACGCGCCCGCTACCAGCAGCGATGCCGCCATCGTGAGCGCCGTTGCGCATGCTAGACGCCGGCTCGGCGGCCGACTGCCTCTCGTCTTGCTGCTGAATTTCTCACAGTCACCTTCCCGTCGATGTGCGTCTGAAATGGCTAACAATCTTCACCTTTTTGTCAAGATCGCCTAGCAATATGAGAAGAAACGTATCAACGCAAGGCGGCTAACTTGTAACGCCCGCCTCAGTGGCAGCGATATTCTGGTTCAGATGTGCAGGGAAGTGGTAATGAACATGTTCGAAAGTGGCGACCCGCCGCGCTCGGTGCTGATTCGTACACAAATTTGCAAGGCTCAATCTCGCCTCGCAATAGAACCCTCCGAGTCGAACAGGTTGCAGATCGTCAACATGTAGGGGTAGGTCCTCTTGGGTGCGGTCTGCCGTCCGCAAGCCTGGCATCCTCGGGGCGCGAAAGTGGTCAGAGGGCGGGGGCGGTTGCGGCTGGGTGTCCTTTTCTGCGGGATGGGCGGCCTTCGGGGGTGGGGGTGGCGTGCGTTCGCGCCGGTACAGTCGGACGTTGATCTCGTCCTGGGCTCAGCACCCGTGGACGTCTCACCCCGACGCGAAGGATTTCCCGCATGGGTACCACGGAGCCCGGTGAGCTGACCGGACTCACCGTCAGAGCCACCGCCGGCGTCGTGCTGCGCGATTCCGGCGGTCGCATCCTGCTGCTGCGGCGTGCGGAGGACGCCACCTGGGGCATCCCCGGCGGCGGTCTGGAGCCGGGGGAGTCGTGGAGCGAGGCCGCGCTCCGCGAGTGCAGGGAGGAGACCGGGTGGGAGGCCCGCATCGACGGCCTGCTCGGCGTCTACAGTGACCCGGCGACGCAGGTCCACCGCTATCCCAGCGGTTCGCTGCGGCATTTCGTCGGAGCCGTCTTCCTGGGCACGGCCCTGGCCAGGACGGGAAGCGGCGACGGGGAAGCCGCCGAGCTGCGCTGGTGCGCCCCCGGCGCCCTGCCCGAGCCGCTGTTCGCCCCTGACGTGCCGGTGCTCCGGGACGCGCTGGCCGCCGGCCGGCGTCTTCCCGTGATCGACTGAACCGTCAGGGTTTGCGGGCCACCGCTCCGACGAAGGTGTGGTACGTGATGCCGAGCTCGGCCTGGTCGCCGGGGTCCGGCCGCCATGCGGGCAGGGGCACGAGCCCTGGCTCCAGCAGGTCGAGCCCGTCGAAGAAGGTGAGGATCTCCTCGCGGGTACGCCATCGCCCGGTGCCCAGGTGCGCGTTGAAGATCTTCTCCGCCTCGTACGCCTGCCTGGACACCTCCGGGTGCGCCTGGCCGGGGTTGCAGAAGTGGGAGACGGCCAGGTGACTGCCGGCGGCAGGCGGGAGAGCATCCTGGCGACGATGCCGGCCGGGTTCGCGGCGTCCGTCAGGTGGTGCAGGATGGCGAACATCAGCAGCCCCACCGGCTCGCCGAAGTCGATGTGCTTCCTGACCTCGTGGTGGTCGAGGATCATCTCGGGCTCGCGCAGGTCGGCCTCGACGACGGTGGTGGTGTCGTCGACGGCGAGCAGGGCGCGGCCGTGGACGAGGACGATGGGGTCGTTGTCGACGTAGACGACCCGCGTACCCGGTGCGGAGGCCTGGGCGATCTCGTGCACGTTGCCCTGCGTGGGCAGGCCCGAGCCGATGTCGAGGAACTGGCGGATGCCGGCCTCCGCCGCGAGATGGCGGACGACCCGTCTCAGGAACTCCCTGTTGGCCCATGCCGCCTGCGGCGCGTCCGGGGCGATCTCGAGCGCGAGCCGGGCCAGCACGCGGTCGGACTCGTAGTTGTCCTTGCCGCCGAGCATGTAGTCGTAGACGCGGGAGACGCTGGGCCTGGTGGTGTCCACGTCCCGCGGCGGGCGCGCCTGCTCGCTGTCGGCCATCGTCGGCTCCTTAGGGCAACGTCGCGAAGACGACTGGCGCGATCATACTGCTGAACTGTCGATATTTACGGCTTTTCGCCGATATGGGTAAAGGTCGGTCAAGATTCCTGTCAGGACGGGTCAGGCGGACTCGCGGATCACGAGTTCGGTCGGGAGTATCACCGGCTCCGGGTCGCCCGCCCCGTCGATGAGCGCCAGCAGCAGGCGGACGGTCTCCTGGGCCATTTCGGTCAGCGGCTGACGGATCGTGGTCAGCGGCGGATGCGTGGTGACGGCCACCGAGGAGTCGTCGAACCCGCCCACCGCGACGTCGCCCGGCACGCTGCGCCCGGCCGCCCGCAACGCCGCCAGCGCGCCCGCCGCCATCAGGTCGGAGGCCACGAAGACGGCGTCGAGGTCGGGCGTGCGCTCCAGCAGCTCGGCCATCGCCCGCTCGCCGCTGGCCTGGGTCCAGTCGCCGTGCGCGATCAGCTTCGAGGTGGCCTTGCGCCCCAGCACCTCGGCGAAGCCCTCCAGCCGCTGGATGCCGCCCGGCGTGTCCATCGGGCCGGTGATCATGGCGATGCGCCTGCGCCCCTGGGCGACGAAGTACTCGGTCATCTGGCGGGCCCCGAGCCGTTCGTCGGCGGCCGCGTACGGGATGACGTTCTCGTGGCCGATGACGGCGCCGAACGAGACGGCGGGCGGCCCGGAGCCGAGCGCCTCCACGAGGGGGTCGCCCGCGTGCGTCGAGACCAGGAGCACGCCGTCGGCGTGGCCGCCGCGCACGTAGCGCACCACCCGCTCCCGCTCGGCCGCGTCGCCCGCCAGCATCATGACCAGTGACAGGTCGCGCTCGGCCAGCATCTTGATCGCGACCCTGATGAGCGTGCTGTAGTTGGGGTCCTCGAACAGCTTCTCGTATGGCTCGGAGAGCACCATCACGACGGATCCGGTGCGCTGGGTGACCAGGCTGCGGGCGGCCCGGTTGACGACGTAGCCGGTCTCGGAGATCGCCCTCTCGATGGCCACCCGCGCCGCCGGGCTGACGTATTTGTCGCCGTTGAGCAGGCGGGACACCGTGCCGCGGGACACGCCCGCGGCGGCGGCGACATCGTGGATCGTGGGGCGTTTCACTTGACGGCTCCGGAGGACAGGTCGGTCTTCCAGTATCGCTGCATCGTGAGGAACAGCGCGATCAACGGCACGATCGACAGCAGCGCGCCCGTGAGGATCAGGTTGTAGAGGGCCGGCTGGTTCGCCCCGGCCTGCAGCAGCGTGAAGAGACCGACCGTGAGCGGGAACTTCTGGTCGTCGCCGAGCATGATGAACGGCAGCAGGAAGTTGTTCCAGATGGCCACGAACTGGAACAGGAAGATCGTCACCATGCCCGGCCCCATCAGCGGCAGCGCCACCCGCGCCATGAGGTGCCACTCGCCCGCCCCGTCGATCCGCCCCGCCTCCAGCAGCGAGTCGGGAATGGCCGCCGCCGCGTAGACGCGGGCCAGATAGATGCCGTACGGGTGCAGGATCTGCGGCAGCAGCACGGCCCAGTGGCTGTCGGCCAGGCCGATCTCGGAGAACAGCAGGTACTGCGGGATCGCCAGCACCACGGCGGGCACAAGGATGCCCCCGATGAGCAGGTTGAAGATCGCGTTGCGGCCGGGGAAACGGTATTTCGCCAGCGTGTACCCCGAGATCGCCGAGACCGCGGTCGACAGCAGCGCGCCGCCGCCCGCGTAGATGACCGTGTTGGCCGCCCAGAGCCAGAACACCCCGTCGCGGTAGGCGAACAACTCCGCGACGTTGTCGAAGAAGCCGGTGCCGAACGCGAGCGTCGAGGTGCTGAACAGCTCGCCGGGCGACTTGGTGGCCGCGATCAGCACCCAGAACACGGGGAACAGGCAGTAGATCGCGCCGAGGAGGAGCAGCGCCGTGGGCGCCGGCCCCCATGGCCTG
The DNA here is from genome assembly GCF_004352805.1 of Nonomuraea mesophila. Taxonomy (NCBI): domain Bacteria; kingdom Bacillati; phylum Actinomycetota; class Actinomycetes; order Streptosporangiales; family Streptosporangiaceae; genus Nonomuraea; species Nonomuraea mesophila. The sequence goes on along the minus strand of NZ_SMLD01000088.1, from coordinate 9,312 downwards.
CCCGCGGACGCGCCGTGCACGCGGCGGCGGTGTGCGGTGGCGGCGGTGACCCCGGCCATCAGCCCTCCCTGAAGGCGCGGTCGCGGACCACGCGCAGGAACCCGAACGACAGGACGAGAGAGATCGCCGCGATGACGATCGAGGTGGCGGCGGCCGAGTACAGGTCGCCGGTGACGAAGGCGTCGCGGTAGACCTTCATGAGCGGGCTCCACGTCGAGCTGATCGTGTTGGTCAGCGGCCGGAGCGCGGTGGGCTCGGTGAAGACCTGGATGGTCGCGATGATCGAGAACACGGTGGTGAGGACGATCGCCGGGGTCAGCATCGGGATCTTGACCCGGAGCGCGATCTGCACCTCGGAGGCGCCGTCGAGGCGGGCGGCCTCGTACAGGTCGCGGGGGATCGCCCGGAGCGCGGTGTAGAGCACCAGCATGTTGAAGCCGACCCCGCCCCACACCGCCACGTTCGCCATGGAGTACGTGACGGTGGTCGCGCCCAGGTAGTCGACGTCGAGGACGGCCTTGAGCGGGCTGAGCGAGGGCAGGTAGAGGAACCCCCACAGCAGGGTGGCCGCCACCCCCGGCACCGCGTACGGCAGGAAGATCGCGATCCGGGAGAAGCGGGCCAGCCGCACCCGCGCCGAGTCCAGCAGCAGGGCGAACAGCAGCGCCAGGCCGAGCATCACGACCAGCACCAGCGTGCCGTAGCCGAGCACCCGCAGCCAGCCCTGCCACAACTCGGCGTCGGCCAGGGCGGCGGCGAAGTTGTCGAACCCGGCGAAGACCTCGCGGCGCGCGCCCTTGCCGAGCCCAAGCCCGGACACCTTGGTCCTGCGCATCGCCAGGTGAACGGTGTAGGCGATGGGCACCGCGAGGAAGAGCGTGAACAACACGATGGCGGGGGTCAGGAACAGGTACGGCCACGCCCCCCTTCCCGGCCGCTTCATGACGTGATCTGAAAGCCGGACTTGCGCATGTCGGCGACCGTGGCGTCCTGCATGGCCCGCACGGCCGCGGAGAACGGCGTGCCGTCCTGCAGCGCCTTGTCGAAGCCGTCCTTGAAGGCGTTGTACGTCACGCCGACGTTCGGCCCGAAGGTGAAGCCGCGCGCGCCCGCGGACACGGTGGCGGCCTGCTGCCAGAAGTCGGGCTGGTTGGAGAAGTAGTCGGGCGCCTCACCGAGCGCCGACTGCGCCTTGGTCACGGCCGGGTAGATCGCGGCCTCCTTGACGAGCAGGTCGATGGCCTGCTGGTCGGTGTTGAGCCACGTGGCGAACTTCGCGGCGGCCGCCTTGTGCGGCGTCCTGGCCGACACGGCGGTGGACGAGCCGCCCCAGAAGCCGCTGAAGCTCTCGCCGGCGTTCCACTGGGGGAGCGGCGCGACGGCCCACTTGCCCTTGGCCTTGGGCGCGTTGCTCGACAACACGCCGGGTGCCCACACGGCCGACGGCCAGGTCAGCAGCTTGCCGTCGTTGAGCGCCTTGTTCCATTCGGGGGTGAAGTACGGCATGTCGTCGATGGCGCCCTCCTTGACGAGCCCGCCCCAGTAGTCGGCGACCTTCCTGGTGGGCTCGTCGGCGACGGCGACCTTCCACGACTCGCCGCTGATCGACCACCACTGCGCCCCGGCCTGCTGGGCGAGGCCTGTGAACGCTCCCGGATCCTTGCTGGAGAACGTGCCCAGATACGCCTTGGGGTCCTTCTTGCGCACCGTGCGGGCCGCCTCGGCGTAGTCCTGCCAGGTCTCCGGGACCTCGATGCCGTACTCGTCGAACAGGTCCTTGCGGTAGAAGAGCATCATCGGGCCGCTGTCCTGGGGTACGCCGTAGACCGCGTCGGTGCCGAGGGTGACGAGGTTCCACAGGCCGTCGGAGAACTCGCCCTTGATCGGGGCGGTCTCGGCCTTGAGATCGGCCACGGCGTCGGCGGCGATGAACGACGGCAGGTGCTGATACTCCGCCTGGACCAGGTCGGGCGGGTTGCCGGCCTTGGAGGCCGTGAGGTATTTCGCCGCCGCGTCGTCGCCGCCGGCCTGCTTGCTGACCGTCACCTGGATGTCGGGGTTGGCGTCGTTCCAGACCTTGACGATCTTGTCCATGTTGGGGGCCCAGGCCCAGTACGTGAGCGTGACGGGCCCCCGGGGGGCGGCCGTTCCCGGCGCCGCCTCGGGGCTCCCGGCGGGCTCACCGGACCCGCAGCTCACGAGGGCGCCCGACATGCAGGTCACCGAGAGTGCGACGGCCAGGGCTGCTCCAAGGCGGTTGGCGCGCATGCGTACCTCCAGACATTCTGTGAACGTGCACAGACTGGATGAGTGCGGAAAAGCCCGTCAAGGGGTTGTTACGCTCTCGTTAACCTTCCGCGTTTGCAGGAATTTGCGAGGGGACAGTTCCTATGTTCGGTGGCGTGGCCTACTGTGCACGTTCACAGAAGGATTTCGAGGGGGATGGATGTATCCGGAGCGTCCTGCCGGTATCGCCTTTGGCGGGGACTACAACCCAGAGCAGTGGCCGCGCGAGGTCCTCGACGAGGACGTCGCCCTGATGCGCGAGGCCGGGGTCAACCTGGTCAGCCTGGGCATGTTCTCGTGGGCGCTGATGGAGCCCGAGGAGGGGCGCTACACGTTCGGCTGGCTGGACGAGGTCGTCGACCGGCTGCGCGAGGCCGGCGTCGCGGTCGACCTGGCCACGCCCACCGCCGCGCCGCCCGCCTGGTTCGTCGCCCGGCACCCCGACGTGCTCCCGGTGACCAGGGAGGGGACGCGGATCGGGTTCGGCGGCAGGCAGAGCGCCTGCTCCAGCGCCCCGGCCTTCCGCGAGGCGACCGCGCGCCTGGTGCGCGCGCTGGGCGAGCACTACCGCGGCCATCCCGCAGTGGTCATGTGGCACGTGCACAACGAGTACGGCGCCCCCCTGGGCGAGTGTTACTGCGAGCACAGCGTGGCGGCCTGGCGAGGCTGGCTCCGCCGGACGTACCGCGACCTCACGGCGTTGAACGAGGCCTGGGGCACCACGTTCTGGGGACAGACCTACACCGACTGGTCCGAGATCGACGCCCCGCGCGCCAACCACACGGTGCTCAACCCCGCCCAGCGGCTCGACTACGCCCGCTTCAGCGACGGCCAGCACCGCGAGCACTACGCGCTCCAGCGCGACATCCTGCGCGAGCTCACCCCGGGCATCCCGGTGACCACCAACTTCGCCGGCACGGTCAACTGCAAGTCCACCGACCTGTGGCGCTGGGCCCGCGAGGTCGACGTGATCGCCAACGACCACTACCTGAAGGCCGAGCTGCCCGACAACCACATCGACCTGGCGATGTCCGCCGACCTGGCCCGCTCGGTCGCCGGCGGGGCGCCGTGGATGCTCATGGAGCACTCGGCGGGCGCGGTCAACTGGCAGCCGCGCAACCTCGCCAAACGGCCGGGTGAGCTGCGCCGCAACAGCCTCGTGCACGTCGCCAGGGGCTCGGACAGCGTGCTGTTCTTCCAGTGGCGGGCCTCGCGGTTCGGGGCGGAGAAGTTCCACTCGGGCCTGGTCCCGCACGCGGGGACCGACTCCGAGCAGTGGCGCGAGGTGGTGCGGCTGGGCGCCGACCTGCGCGCGCTGGCCGGCGTCAGGGGCGGCCGGGTGCGGGCCGAGGTGGCGATCGTCTGGGACTGGGAGTCGTACTGGGCGCTGGAGCTGGACTGGCGGCCGTCGGTGGACCTGACGTTCCGTGAGCGGATGGACGCCTTCTACGAGGCGTTGTGGCGGGAGCACGTCACGGTGGACTTCGTCCACCCTTCCGCCGATATTTCGGGGTATCGGCTGGTGATCGCACCCAGCTCGTACCTCCTCACCGAGGCCTCCGCCAAGAACCTCCACCGGTACGTCGAAGCGGGCGGCAACCTGCTCGTGTCGTACTTCTCCGGCATAGTGGACCAGCACGACACCCTCCACCCGGGCGCCTATCCCGGAGCGCTGCGCGAGCTGCTCGGCCTGTCCATCGAGGAGTTCCACCCGCTGCGCGAGCACGAGACGGTCGAGCTGGACGGCCCCGCGGGCCTCACCGCCCGCGTCTGGTCGGAGCGGGTCCGCCCGGCCGGCGCGCTCACCGTGCGCTCCTTCGCCGTCGGGCCCGACGCGGGACACCCCGCCTTCACCCGCCACGACCTCGGCGCCGGCACCGCCTGGTACCTCGCCACGGCACCCGTCGCCGGCCTGCGCGGCCTGCTCGCGCAGGTGCTCGACCACGCGGACGTGTCCCGGCCGCGCGGCCTGCCCGAGACCCTCGAACGGGTGCGCAGGGGCGGCCACGTCTTCCTGATCAACCACGGCGACGAGCCCGTGACGGTCGAGGGGGTGAGCGGCGTCAGCGTGTTCGACGGCGTACGGCACGACGGCGCGGTCACCGTCGCGCCCGGCGCGGTCACCGTCGTCGCGGAAACCTCTAGGGAGATGCGATGAAACGGTTGCTCACCGCACTGCTGCTGGTCGCCGCCGCGGCGCAGCCCATCGTCCAGCCCTCCGTCCGGCCCGCGCACGCCGGCTGAGGCCGGTGTGGGTGCGGGTACGCGAGCGGGAATTCGTGCCGATGGGGGCGGGGGTCGGTGTGTGCGCGCCGCGTCCTGGTCGGGGCCGGCGCGCGCTGGGGCGACGTCGCGGCAGCGCCGGCTCCGCATGAACTGGCCATCACCTCGGGCGACAGTGGCCGTGGCGTTCCCGGCGTTCACGCCCTTCAGCGTTCCGGATGGGCCCCGGCAGCGGGCAGCACACCCCATTGCGTCCGATCGAGGCGACCTGGGCGGTGGGCAACAAGGAACTGCTGCCGGCGAAGAAGGGATCAGTGTGTGATGTGCGCCACCTCATGTCACGTCGCCGCGATCCCCGGTGTCCAGAGAGCATGAGCGAACACACCACATCCCACAAGGTCGTGGTCATCGGCGGCGGGTACGCGGGAACGGCCGCGGCCAACCACCTCCGGCTGCGCGACGACGTCGACATCACGCTGGTCAATTCCCGCCCGCAGTTCGTCGAACGGATCCGGCTGCATCAGTTCGTGGCCGGCAACTACGACGCCTCGGTCGACTACGGCACGCTGCTCGGCGACGGCATCGAGTTGGTGGTCGACAAGGCCACTCGTATCGACACCGCTTCCCGCACGGTGGAGCTGGCGTCGGGCCGCGCGCTGGATTACGACTACGTCATCTACGCGGTCGGCAGCACCGGCGCGATCCCCTCCTCCGTGCCGGGCGCGGCCGCATTCGCCTGCTCCATCGCCGAGCTCGAGTTTGCCCAGCAGCTGCGCGCCAGGCTGGCGGAGCTGCCGGCCGAGGCCGCGATCACCGTGGTCGGCGGCGGGCTGACCGGCATCGAGACCGCCGCGGAGCTCGCCGAACATGGGCGCAAGGTCACTCTGGTCGCCGGGAGAACCCTGGCCCCCACCCTCAGCGCTCCTGTCCGCCGATCCGTCGCGACGTGGCTGTCCGAGAACGGTGTCACCGTGCTGGAGGGCAGCGTGGTGGCTGAGGTCCGGCAGGACGCGGTCGTCTTCACCGATGGAGCGATACGGCAGAGCGCGCTCACCATCTGGACGGCCGGTTTCGGCGTGCCGGGCTTGGCCGCCGCCAGCGGGTTGCGCGTGGACGAGCTGGGTCGGCTGCTGACCGACGAGACGCTACTGAGCGTTGATGACGACCGGATCGTCGCGGCGGGTGACGCCGGTTCGCCGTCGGGGCAGCCGCTGCGGATGAGCTGCCAGTCCGCGATACCGCTCGGAGTGCAGGCCGCCGACGCCGTGCTGAGCCGCATCGCGGCAACCGCGCCGGCGGTGATCGACATGGGCTTCAAGGCGGTGTGTATCAGCCTGGGGCGGCATGCCGGTATCAAGCAGCTCGTCCGCGCGGATGACACTCCCTTGGACACCTACTTCGACGGGCAGGACGGCGCGGAGATGAAGGAGGAGCTGTGCCGCAAGGCGGTGACGGGCATCGGCATGGAAGGCCGCAACCCGGGGATCGTCGTGTGGGACAAGCCGGGACCGCGGTTCGCGCAGGTGGTGGCGGCCCGATGACCACCGACGAGCATGCCGAGCGGTTCACCGCACTGCGGCCACTGCTGTTCACGATCGTCTACGAGATCCTCGGTTCGGTGACCGAATCCGACGACGTGCTGCAGGACAGCTATCTGCGGTGGGCGAAGGTGGACCTGGCGACGGTCCGTGTCACCAAGTCGTACCTTGCGCGGCTGGTGACCCGTCAGGCACTCAACGCATTGCGGGCCGGCGCGCGCCGCCGCGAGGACTACGTCGGTGTGTGGCTCCCGGAGCCGCTGCTGCTCGACCAGGACGACGCATCGGCGGATGTGGTGCTCACCGAGTCGGTGTCGATGGCGATGCTGGTGGTGCTCGAAACGCTCACTCCCGACGAGCGCGCGGTGTTCGTCCTGCGCGAGGTGTTCGACTTCGGCTACGACGACATCGCGGAAGCGGTGGGCAAATCGGTGGTGACGGTGCGCCAGGTGGCGCACCGTGCCCGTGAACACGTGCGAGCGCGGCGCAGGCGCTTGGAGCCCGCGGGTCCGGCCAGGACCGCGCGGATCACCGAGCGGTTCATGGCCGCGGCGACCACGGGCGACGTGGAGGGGCTGCTCTCGCTGCTCGCGCCGGACGTCTCCTGGACCGCCGACCACGGTGGCAAGGCGCGCGCGGCGCGCCAGCCGGTGGTGGGCGCGGAGAAGGTGGCCGCGTACGTCCTGGAACTGTTCCACGTGGGGCGGTTGCCGGACTCGCGGATCGAGGTGGTGAACTGCAACAACACGACCGCGCTTGTCGCCTACATCGGCGACCACCTGGAGAGTGTCTTCCTGGCCGACGTCGTCGACGAGAAGATCACCCAGTTCTACGCCATCCGCAATCCGGACAAACTCCTCGCATTGGCGACACCACGCCAGATCAGCCGGTAGAAGCCGAGCCGGTTACGGGGTCGTGGGAACGGCCGGGGATGGCGAGCCGGATCTTCCCGCAGGTCCTTGTTCATCGCTACCGAGCAAGGCCCCATGGATGACAACTTCCAAGCTTCCCTGGCAGCGGCGGTCCATCGCGGCCGCCGGCGTGCGAGGGCTTCCACCGCAGGTGAGGGGGACTGATGGTCATCGGGACTGACAGATCTCGTCCGGCCGAGCCGACCTGGTCTGCTGCCGTGCAGCCGACGAGGCCGGTTCGGTGGGTGTTCCGGGCGCGTGGCGATCGTGGTCTGGGCCCGGCTGCGCCAGGTCCAGCCGTTCCTGGTGACGCTGACCGTGGTGGTGGCCGAGACAGTGCAGTACTCCGCCGGGATGGCGGGGGCGTTGTGGCTGCACCTCCCGCTGGGCGTTGCGACTGTCGCCGGGCTTGTCGTGCAGTTCATCGCGGTGTGGCGGCGGCCGCTCCCGCGGCAGGCGAAGGCGCGGAACGCGGGGGAGACGGAGGTCGGCGATGTCTGAGCGGGACGTGACCAGGCGCCGGGTGCTGGGCGTCGGCGGGACGCTCGCAGCGATGGCGGTGACCGGGCTCGTGACCTCGGCCAAACTGTCCCGGCGCCCGCCGGAAACCGGTGAACAGCTGCGCAGCGGCGTGCCGCTGCCGCCAGCCTTCCAGGTGCCGCTGCCGGTCCCCGCGGTGGCCAAGCCGGTCAGCACGCCGGGGGGTGTGGACCGGTACGAGATCATCCAGCGCGAGGCGAGCCTGGAGATCCTGCCCGGCGTCAGGACGTCAGCGTGGACCTACGGTGGAACGTCTCCGGGACCGACCATCGAAGCGCGCCGCGGCCGTCCGGTGAACGTGACGCATCGCAACGAGCTGCCCGTGCCGACCGTAGTGCACCTGCACGGCGGACACACCCCGGCCGCCTCCGACGGTTACCCCACCGACCTGGTCATTCCCCAGGGCTGGCAGGAACCCGCGCACATGACGCACGGCATGGCGGGGATGGCCGGGATGAGTGATCCGCGGGCTGTGACGTCCAGGCTGACGCGGAACTACACCTTCCCGATGGACCAGCGGCCGGCGCTGCTGTGGTACCACGACCACCGGATGGACTTCACCGCCCCGGCGATCTGGCGGGGCCTGGCCGGGCTGCACATCATCCGCGACGCCGCAGAGGAGGCGCTCGGCCTGCCCTCCGGCCCGCGCGAGCTGCCACTGGTGATCACCGACCGGGCGTTCGACGACCACGGCGAGCTCACCTACCCCGCGCTCGACGGCACGCTACGGAAACGGCCGGGTGTCCGCGAGGCCTATCCCGGCGGCGTCCTGGGTGACGTGATCCTCGTGAACGGCGCGCCCTGGCCCATCCACGAGGTCGAGGGGGCGCCACGACCTGATCATCGACTTCGCGCAGATCCCGGTCGGCGGCCGCGTCCGCCTCATCAACCGGCTGGGCGCGAACCGCACTCGCGACCTCTCCTTCCGCGTCGGCCGGACGAACGGACGTCACGGCTGGCTCATCGGCGGGAAGGCGTTCGACCCCGCCCGCGCCGACGTCACCACCCGCCTCGGCGACATCGAGGTCTGGCGGCTGATCGCCGACGTTCACCACCCCGTCCACCTGCACCTGGTCGGCTTCCGGGTGCTCTCACGCGGCGGCAAGGCCCCGCTGCCCCACGATGCGGGTCTCAAGGACACCATCTCGCTACGGCCAGGCGAAGGAGCCGAGATCATCACTCGCTTCGACGGCTACCGCGGCCGCCACCTCTTCCACTGCCACAACGCCGAACACGAGGACATGGGAATGATGGCCAACCTTGAGGTCATCTGACCCACAACGAATGAAGGGAACTGGACAAGTGCGCGAAACCGAACTCAGAAATCACATCGACAAGCTGGCCGAAGGCGTCCGAAACAAAGATATCGCGGGCTTGAAGCAGCTCTACGCCACGGACATCGTCTCCTTCGACATCGAACCGCCACTCCAGCATGTAGGGATAGACGCGAAGCTGAAGAACTGGGCGAACGCGTTCGCGGCCTTCGAGGAAGTGACCTATGAGGTTCGCGACCTGAAGCTCACGCTGGGCGAAGGCGTGGCGTTCGGGCATTGCTTCCTCCGACTCGCCGGCACCTTGAAAGGCGGGACCTCGACGGACGGAATGTGGGTCCGAGGCACATACTGCTTCCGAGAAATCGCCGGCACCTGGCTGATCACGCACGACCAGGTCTCCGTTCCGTTCGACATCACGAGCGGCAAGGGAGTGACCGACCTCGAACCCTGACAGAGATGATGTCGGTGAGCACCTCCCATCGGGTCTGACTGCGCCACCCGCTTGCCCGCCACCCCGCCCGGCCCCTGCCCCTCCTCGGC
>NZ_SMLD01000087.1:0-39309 GCF_004352805.1 Nonomuraea mesophila | reverse complement strand
GATGTTGTTCGCCTACGAGGAGGCGTTCCGTTACCGGTTCGCGGGCTACGCCTCGATGCTCGGCCTCGCCATGGCGATCGTCGTGCTCGCGGTGCTCGGGTTGTACCTGTGGCGGCAGATGAGGGAGAACCGATGAGACGCCTTCCGCAGTACGCCGCGCTGGCCGCGTACATCGTCTTCCTGGCGTTCCCGCTGCTCTGGCTGCTGTCGACGGCGCTGAAGACGCCGCAGGAGATGGCGCTGACGGAGCCGACGTGGGTTCCGCGCGAGCCGACCATGGCCAACTTCACCGACGCGTTCGGCGAGCAGGACCTGGTCGGCGCCGCGGTGCGCAGCCTGATCGTGGCCCTGTTCAGCAGCGTGATCACGGTGCTGGTCTCGCTGCCCGCCTCCTACGCCATGGCCCGCTACCGCAGCCTGCTGAACCGGGTCGCGCTCGGGTGGGTGCTGGTCAGCCAGGTGTTCCCGTTCATCCTGATCATCGTCCCGCTCTTCATGATCCTGCGCGAGATGGACCTGGTGAACACGCTCCCGGGTCTGGTGGCGGTGCATGTGACGTTCACGCTGCCGTTCGCGCTGTGGATGTTGCAGGGGTACGTGCGCGCGGTGCCGGCCGAGCTGGAGGAGGCGGCGGCCGTGGACGGCGCCACCCGGCTGCGCTCGATCGCGTCCGTGGTGGCGCCGCTGCTCGCGCCGGGGGTGGTGGCCACGCTGCTGTTCGCGTTCATCTCGTCGTGGAACGAGTTCATGTTCGCCCTCGTGATCCTGCAGGACCCCGATGTCATGACGCTCCCGCTGACGCTGGTGAGGTTCACCGGCCCTGAGGGGGTGGCCAGGCTCGGCCCGCTGGCCGCGGCGTCGCTCATGGCGACCATCCCGAGCCTGATCTTCTTCGCAATCATCCAGCGGCGCCTGAAGTCCGGCCTGATGGCCGGCGCCGTCAAGGGCTAGGAGGCTCATATGCGTATCAAGTCCGCTCTGGCGGTGGTGGCGATCGCCGCGCTCACCACGGCGTGCGGCGGGGGAGGAGGCGGCGAGTCCTCCTCGAACGAGCCGGTGCAGATCGATTTCCTCAGCCTGGCGTGGCAGAAGGAGTCCGTGGCCGCCAACAAGCAGCTCGTGGAGGAGTGGAACAAGGCCAACCCCGGCATCCAGGTCACCTACGTCCAGGGCAGCTGGGACAACGTCAACGACCAGCTCGTCACCCAGTTCGCCGGCGGCACGGCCCCCGACGTGATCCACAACGACTCGCCCGCGCTGGCCGGCTTCGCCACCGACGGCTACCTGCTCGACCTGCGCGACAAGCTGCCCGCCGAGCTGAAGAACGACATCCCGCAGTCCGCCTGGGACACCGTCACCTTCGACGGCGGCAAGGGCGAGCAGGGCGTCTACGGCGTGCCGTTCCTCCAGGAGTCGCAGGTCATCATCGCCAACAAGAAGCTGCTCGACGCGGCCAAGGTGCGCGTCCCGACGGCGGACGCCCCGTGGACGTGGGACGAGTTCTCCGCGGCGGCCAAGAAGATGACCAAGGGCGACACGTACGGCGTGGCCTGGCCGATGAAGTCGCCGGTCAACAAGACGCTCAACCTGGCGCTCAACTTCGGCGGCACGTTCTTCCAGACCGCCGGCGGCAAGACCACGGTCAAGGTCGGGCCCGAGGAGCGCGAGGTGCTGCAGCGCATCCACGACCAGCTCTACAAGGACAAGTCGGCCGATCCCGCCGCGCTCGGCCAGGGCACCGCCGACCCGCTGCCGGCCTTCTACAAGGGCAAGTTCGCGCTGCTGCCCGCCGGGGTCTACCTGCGCCAGCAGGTCGCCGAGCAGGCGCCGGACGGCTTCGAGTGGGTCACCCTGCCCGGCCCGAAGGGCACCACCACCGAGCAGGGCGCGGTCTCGCAGACGTTGTCGATCGCTCAGGAGAGCGAGCACCCCGACGAGGCCATGAAGTTCATCTCGTTCTTCCTCAACGGCTCCAACCAGGCGAAGCTGGCCAAGGGCGACTGGCTGCTGCCGACGTCCCAGAAGGCCGCGGCCGACCCGGCGATCACCACCGAGGAGAACGGCTGGGACGTGGCCACCGCCTCCGCGAAGGACCTCGTCGTGGCGCCGTTCCTCAAGGTGAACGGGTTCGACGAGTGGAAGAGCAAGGTGGCCACGCCGGTTCTGCAGGAATACTTCGCCAACAAGATCACCATTGACGAGGTGGCCAAGAGGCTCGTCGAGGACGGCAACAAGGTGCTGGAGCGGTACCAGCGGTGACTTTTCGTGACAGGGCCCGGGGGTGCCTGCTCGGCCTGGCGGCCGGCGACGCCCTCGGCGCTCCCGCCGAGAACCTGACACCGTCGGAGATCCGGCGCCGGTGGGGGCGGCTCACCGAGATCGAGGGCGGGGGCAGCGACGACACCGAGTACGCGATCTTCGCCGCCTCCCTCCTCGTCCGCCGGGGCCACGCGCTGACCAGCCAGGACGTCGCCGCCGCGTACCGGCGGGAGATCCTGCCCGCGATCGCCGGGCCGATGCGCGGGGCCGGGTTCTCCGAGCTGGGCACCGTCGAGGCGCTGCGCCGGGGCCTCGATCCGCCGCTGACCGGGCTCGTGCACGCGCACGGCTGGTCGGACGGGCTGGCCATGCGGGCGGCGCCGTACGGGATCTTCTGCCCGGGTGATCCGGCGGAGGCGGCCCGGCTGGTGGAGCAGGACGGACTGGTCAGCGCGGCCGGCGAGGGCATCCTGGGCGGCCGCGCCGTCGCCGGCGCGGTGGCCGCCGCCATGGGCGGCGCGGCCCCTGACGCGGTCGTGGACGCCGCGCTCGCGGTCGTCCCCGCCGACTCCTGGACCGCCAGGAACATCGTCCGCGTACGCGGCGTGCTCGGCCCGGACGCCGGAGCTGCCGGACCGGGCGTCGTCGAGGCGCTGCACGAGGCCGTGGTCGTACGGCACTACCCCTGGACCGACGTGGCGCCCGAGGCCGTGGCGCTGGCGTTCGCGGCCTTCCTCGCGGGTGGCGGTGACGTGGAGGCGTCGGTGACGTTCGGGGTGAGCCTCGGCAGGGACGCCGACACGATCGGCGCGATCGCCGGGGCCGTGGCGGGAGCCGGTCGAGGAGAGCACGGCGTGCCCCGGCGGTGGGCCGGGAGGATCGGGCCGGTGACGGGCAAGTGCCTGCCCGTCGTGGCCGGGAGACATGTGCTGGACGTCGCCGACGAACTGGCGGAAAGGCTGTAGATCACGATGTCGGGGGACAGAATCAGGGGAGCCTTCGCCGGGCTCGCCGCGGGCGACGCGGCCGGATGGCCCGCCGCCAGGCACCGGGCGGCGCTGCACGCGCCCTGGAGCCGGCGGCTGCACAGGGAGCTGGACACGTTCGCGGAAGAACATGGCGTGACGACGCTGCCGGTGCCGTTCGCGCTGAACCAGCCGGTGGCGCCGCTGCGCGTCGGCCCGTCCGACGACGCCGAGTGGCTGGCGTGGACGGCGCTCACCATCGACCGGCCGCGGGCCGAGGCGTTCAGGGACCTCATCGACCCGCCACCGGAAACGGCCGGGGAGCATGGGGCCTCCGGTTCGCCGCCGGGAGCGGGCGGTGAGCGTGCGATCTCCGGACCGCCGCCGGGAGCGGCCGGTGAGCGTGTGGCCTCCGGCCCGGCGTCAGGAGCGGGGAAGGCGCGCCCCGGCGGGCCGGTAAGGGCGCGCATCTCGGTGGCGACCGCGCTCGACAATCTCGCCAAGGGCGTGGAGCCCCCCGCGTCCGGGCACGACAACCCGCACTTCTTCGACGACGCCGCCGCCGTCAGGGCCGTCGCGTACGGGGTCATGGGCAGGGACCCGACGCCGGACGCGGAGGTGACGAACGCCGGCAACGGCCTGTTCGGCGCCAGGGCCATGGCCGCCGCGGTGGCCGAGGCCGTGGCGTCGGGCTCGGCGGCCGGGGCCGTCGAGGCGGCGCTGGCCGTGCTGCCTTGCGACACCGCCATCGGCCACAACGCCCGCCTGGCGGTCAAGGCCGCGCGGGCGGCGGGCGACCCGTTCGCCGCCGTCCCGGCGCTGGACGCGGCGCTGCTCGACCACGTCTACAGCTACGGCGTCGGCGCGGCCCAGACGGTGCCCGTCGCGCTGGCGCTGGCCGAGGTGTCGGGCGGGGACCTGAGCCGGGCCGTGCCCGCGGCCGCGTGCCTGGCCGCGCTCGCCGACTCGGCGCCCGCGCTGACCGGAGCGCTCACGGGGGCCTGCGGAGGGCTCGGCGCGATCCCGGAGGGGTGGATCGCGCCGGCTCGTACGCTGGCCGGTTGCTGCCTGCCTGACCTGGCGGGCCTGGATCTGATCGAACTCGCGAACGATGTCACGGAGGGGTACGCATGACGCCGCTTGAGGACAGGGCCACCGGCTGCGTGGCGGGGGCGGCGGTCGGTGACGCGCTGGGCGGCGCCACCGAGGGCTGGACTCCCGAACAGATCGTCGAGCGGTACGCGGGCCGCGTCGAGGGCATCGTGCCGCCGTTCAACGAGGACTGGCGCAACGCCCGGCCGATCGCGCCGTACCACAAGGGCGACGGCCACATCACCGACGACACGTTGATGACGCACGCCCTCATCCGGGTCTACGAGAAGGCAGGCGGGCACCTCGGGGCGTACGCGATGGCCGAGCACCTGGTGCCGGAGCTGATGGGCGAGCGGCGGTGGATCCCCGAGCTGGAGGCCGAGGCGCTGCCGCTGCAGCGGATCTTCCTGGCCGAGAAGTGGATCGTGGCGAGACTGCACTACGGGCACGTGGACCCGCGCGAGGCCGGTGTCGGAAATATCGTGAACTGCGGCGCCGCCATGTACGTCGCCCCCGTCGGCATCGTCAACGCCGCCGACCCCGACGGCGCCTACGCCGAGGCCATCGACCTGACCGGAGCACACCAGTCCAGCTACGGCCGCGAGGCCGCAGGGGTGATGGCCGCCGCCGTCGCCGAGGCCATGCGGCCGGGCGCCACGCCCGACTCCGTGGTCGCCACCTGCCTGCGCCTGGCCAAGGACGGCACCAGGGCCGCCATCGAGGCCGTCTGCGAGGCCGCCGCCGGGATCGGGCACTGGGAGGGCTCGTTCGAGGCGCTGCGGGCCGCCATGCGGCCGTACGACACGGTCGCCGACACCTACCGCGACCAGGGGCTCGGGGCGCGGCGGCCGAGCCGTACGCACAGCATCGAGGAGCTGCCGCTCGCGCTCGGGTTCCTGGTGATCGCCAAGGGCGGCTACCGCGACACCGTGCTCGGCGGCGTCAACTACGGGCGCGACGCCGACTCGATCGCCTCCATGGGCGGGGCCATCGCCGGGGCGCTCGGAGGGTTGTCCTCCGTTCCGGCGGAGTGGGTGGAGCAGGTCGGCGCCGCCAGCCGTACCGACCTGGTGGCTCCCGGGCTCGCCATCGCCGGGGTCGCCCGCCGGGTGCACGCCGGCGACCTCGCGCGGCGGCGCGACCACGAGGCCGCCTTCGCCGCCCTGGACCGCCGGTGATCCGGCTCACCTGGGTCCAGCCCGAGGACCTGCTGGGCCACGAGCTCCGCCAGGCCGCCGAGGACGGCCGCGCCGGCGCGAGCGGTGCCGGCGACCGGGTGCGGGAGATCGCGGCCCGGTGGCACGCGGCCGGAGGGCATGACGCCCCGCCACGCGCGGGCGCCTCCGGCCCGGACGCCGCGCGGCTGAGAGGGCTGGCCGGGGAACTGCTGGACGAGCTGGCGGCCATCGCGTCACCGCTGGACGAACCGTCCGACCTGGACGGCATCATCGCGGCCTGCCCCGGCTGGCCCGGCCGCCGCCCCGGCGCCGCCCCGCCACCGACCGCGCCCGGTCCGCGGGCCGGACGAGGCACGGCCGCCCCCGAACGGGTGCTGGGCGCCTGGCTCGGCCGGGCGGCCGGGTGCGTGCTGGGCAAACCCGTCGAGAAGATCCCGCGCGAGGGCATCAGGGAGATCGCCGAGACCACCGGCAACTGGCCTATCAGGGGCTGGTTCACGGCGAAGGGCCTGCCTGACGACGTCGCGCGGCGCTGGCCCTGGAACCGCCGCAGCGCGGTCAACTCGCTGGCCGAGAACATCGACGGCATCCCCGAGGACGACGACCTCAACTACCCGCTCCTGGCCCTGACCGTGCTGGAACGCCACGGCCGCGGGTTCACCACCGACGACGTGGCCAGGTTGTGGCTCGACGAGCTGCCCGCGGGCCGTACGTTCACCGCCGAGCGGGTCGCGTACCGCAACCTCCTGGACGGCGTCGAGCCGCCGCGCACGGCCACCCACCGCAACCCGTTCCGCGAGTGGATCGGAGCGCTGATCAGGGCGGACGTGTACGGCTGGGTCAACCCGGGCGACCCGGCCACCGCCGCCGAGCAGGCCTGGCGCGACGCGCGGCTGACGCACACCGCGAACGGGATCTACGGGGCGATGTTCGTGGCCGCGATGTGCGCCTCCTCGCTGGCGGCCACGTCGCCGGAGGAGGTGGTGCGGGCGGGGCTGTCCGTGGTGCCCGAGCGGTCGCGGCTGCACGAGGCCGTACGCCTGGCCGTCGCGGACGCCGGACGCGAGGACGACTTCGAACGGGTCGTCGACCGCCTCCACGAACGCCACGGCGCCCTGCACTGGGTGCACACGATCAACAACGCGGCCCTGGTCGCCGCCACGCTGATCCACGGCAGGGGCGACTTCACCGCCACGATCGCCGGGGCGGTCGCCGGTGGCTGGGACACCGACTCGGCCGGGGCCACGGCCGGGTCCGTCGCGGGCGGGCTGAACGGCGGTGTGCCCGGCCGCTGGCGCATGCGTGACCGCCTGGCCAGC
Source organism: Nonomuraea mesophila (assembly GCF_004352805.1). Lineage (NCBI taxonomy): Bacteria > Bacillati > Actinomycetota > Actinomycetes > Streptosporangiales > Streptosporangiaceae > Nonomuraea > Nonomuraea mesophila. The sequence goes on along the minus strand of NZ_SMLD01000087.1, from coordinate 32,496 downwards.
AGCCTCACCGGGTTCGACGGGGTGGGTCTGGAGGAGCTGGCCGCCCGTACACAGGAGATGATGACCTCATGATCTCGGTTTTCGGCAGCGCCAACATGGATCTCGTCGCATACGTCTCAGAAGCCCCCAAACGCGGCGAGACGGTCACCGGGCACCACTTCCGTACCATCCCCGGTGGCAAGGGCGCCAACCAGGCGATCGCCGCGGCCCGCGCGGGGGCGCGGGTGGCGTTCCTCGGGGCGGTCGGAGACGACGGTTTCGGCGCGGAGATGCGCGCCACCCTGGTGGAAGCGGGCGTCGACGTCAGCGGCCTGCGCCAGGTGCCGGGGCCCAGCGGCATCGCGCACATCGTGGTCGACGACGCCGGAGGCAACTCGATCGTGGTCGTGCCGGGCGCGAACGGCACGGTCACCGGACCGTCCGCTGACGACCTGGCCGTGATCGCGGAGTCCCAGGCGCTGCTGCTGCAACTGGAACTGCCGCTGGAGGCGGTCGTCGAGGCGGCGCGGGGGGCGAGGGCGGCGGGCGTGCCGGTGTTCCTCACGCCGGCGCCCGCGCAGCCCCTGCCGGAGGAACTGCTCGACGCGGTCACGACGATCGTCCCGAACGAGCACGAGGCTGCCGCCATCACCGGCGTCGCGGGCGCGGACGCGGCCCTCGACGCGCTGCTCGAAAGGGTCGAGGAGGCGGTGATCACGCTGGGCTCGCAGGGCGCGCTCTTCGGGTCGCGGTCGGGGGAGCGGCTGCGGGTGCCGTCGGTGCCGGTGAAGGCGGTGGACACGACAGCGGCCGGTGACACGTTCGTGGGCGCGCTGGCCGTGGCCCGTTCTGAGGGGCGCGCGATGGCCGGCGCCCTCACCTTCGCCTCCGCGGCGGCGGCGCTGTCGGTGCAGCGCGAGGGGGCCAGCACGTCGATGCCCGCCCGTGAGGAGATCGACCGGCAGGTCTCATGAGGTTCCGCCTGGGCAGGTGGTGACCATGAGCGAGAAACCAGAGGACAAACCCGACGCCGTCGCCGGGGTGGAAGGCGAGAGCGACGTCGTCGCCGAACGGTCGGGCGCCGGCACGCCGACGAGCCGCCGTCCCATCTCCGCCGACCTCCCCGAGGACGACCCGCGGCTGGACGACCCGCAGGAGGAGGGCCCGCAGGAGGAGCGCCCGCAGGACGGCCCGCAGGAGGAGCGCCCGCAGGACGGCCCGCAGGAGGGCTCAGAGCGGGAAGAGGGGAACGACGGCGAGGTCGTCCGCCCCGACGCCGGCCCCACCGGCTGACCGTCACGCGGGTCCGCCGCGCAGGTGGGCGAGCACCTCCTCCAGCTCGGCCCGCAGGATGCCGTCGGCCGCGTCCGCGTCCCCGCGCCGGACGGCGTCCACCAGCGCCGCGTGCGTCCGCTGCCCAGGGGCGCGGTCACGCGTCCGCAGCCCCAGCATCTCCACAAGGCCGATCAGCCCTTCGCGCAGAACCGGCGCGAACTCCGCGAACAGATCCGCGAGCACCGGGTTGCCCGCCGCCGTCACCAGTGCCGCGTGCAGGGCGATGTCGGCGTCCACGAACGCGGCGTCGTCGCCCTCCGCCGCACGCTCCCGCGCCTCCAGCGCGGCGTCGAGCGCCGCCATGTCGTCGTCGGTACGCCGCGCGGCCGCCAGCCGCACCGCCTGGGTCTCGACGATGACGCGGACCTCGTAGACGTCCGTGACGGCGGCCCGCCGCAGCCGGGCCGGCCAGTCCTCGGCGGGTTCCGTCGCGATGACGAAGACTCCCGACCCCTGCCTGGACTGCACGAGCCCGGCCCCGGCCAGCGCCCGCAGCGCCTCGCGCACCGTCGACCGGCCCACCCCGAGCGTCTTGGCCAGCGTGTTCTCGCCGGGCAGTCGCGTGCCCACCGGCCATTCGCCCTGCGTGATCTGCGCACGCAGGTGCTCGGTGGCCTGTTCGACGAGCGGGCTGGGGCGGAGGGCGGGGAGGGGCATCGTCAACCTCTCTGCTTGTCTGAGAACCTGTGGTGTGGTTAGTGTAGCGGCCATGACGGCGCACGGCCTGCTTCTTCCCGGCCGCGGCGGGGCCTGACCGGACCGGCACCCCGCCGCGGTGATCAGGGTGCCCGCCGGTCCTTCCACCACGACGAAGGCAGGAAGACAACCACGATGGACGACTGGAACCGGCAGCGCCCCAGCGGCATGCCGTACCACCGCTACCGGCCGGCCCACGAGCGCGTCACGGTGCCCGTGGGCCACGACCGCGCCTGGCCGTCACGGCGCATCTCCCACGCCCCGCTCTGGGTGCCCGTCGACCTGCGCGACGGCAACCAGGCCCTGGCCGAGCCGATGGAGCCCGACCGCAAACGCCGCATGTTCGCCCTGCTCACCGCCATGGGATTCAAGGAGATCGAGGTCGGCTACCCGTCGTCCAGCCGGCTCGACTTCGACTTCGTCCGCCACCTCGGCGAGACGGGAGCGGTCCCCGACGACGTGACCGTGGTGGTGTTCACCCCCGCCAGGCCCGAACTGATCGACGAGACGTTCGCCTCCATCGAAGGGCTGCCCCGAGCGGTCGTGCACCTCTACACCCCCACCGCGCCCACCTGGCGCGACGTCGTGCTCGGCCATGACCGGCGCGAGCTGCGCACCCTCATCATGGACGCCGCCGAGCGGATCGCCAGGCTCGCGGGCGACCGCGATGTGCGTTTCCAGTTCTCACCGGAGTCGTTCAACCTCACCGAACCCGACTACGCGCTGGAGATCTGCAACGACCTGACCGCGCTCTGGGACGCGTCACCGGACCGCCCGGTGACCCACAATCTGCCCGCGACGGTCGAAGTAGCCACACCCAACGTGTACGCCGACCAGATCGAGTACATGCACCGCCACCTCGACCGCAGGGACGCGGTGATCCTCTCGGTGCACCCCCACAACGATCGCGGCACCGGCGTGGCCTGCGCCGAACTCGCGCTGCTGGCGGGCGCGCAGCGGGTGGAGGGCTGCCTGTTCGGCAACGGCGAGCGCACCGGCAACGTCGACCTGGTCACGCTCGCGCTCAACCTGCACACCCAGGGCGTCGACCCCATGCTCGACCTGTCCGACATCGACGAGGTCAGGCGGGTCGTCGAGCACTGCAACCGGCTGCCCGTCCCCGAGCGCCACCCGTACGCGGGCGACCTTGTCCACACCGCCTTCTCCGGCACCCACCAGGACGCCATCGGCAAAGGGCTGGCCCACCACGCCAAGCGGGCCGCCGAGCTGGGCGTGCCGCCCGAGCAGGCGCCCTGGGACGTGCCGTACCTGCCGATCGACCCCGGCGACCTGGGCCGCGACTACCAGGCCGTCATCAGGGTCAACAGCCAGTCGGGCAAGGGCGGCATCGCCTACCTGCTGCGCACCCGCTACGGCCTGGAGCTGCCGCGGCGGCTGCAGATCGACTTCTCCTCCGTCGTCCAGCGGGCCACCGACGGCAGCGGCGAGGAGATCACGGCCGAGCAGCTCTGGGAACTCTTCCACGCCACCTACCTGGCGCCGGGGGAGACCAGCGCGCTCGCCGAGTGGAGCACGGCCGAGACGGCGCCGGGCACGCACGTGTTCACCGGCATGCTGCGGTCGGGGCTGCGGTTGTACGGCACCGGCAACGGTCCGCTGTCGGCGCTGACGGCGGCGCTCGCCGCCGACGGGATCGACGTGGACATCCTCCACTATGCCGAACACGCCCTCGACCCGGGCCGGGGGAGCCGGGCCATCGCCTACGTGGAGGCCCGCGTCGGCGGCGTCACCTCGTGGGGGGCGGCACAGGACACCTCGGTGCTGACCGCCTCGGTGCACGCGGTGCTCGCCGCCGTCAACCGCGTCATCGAACGCGCCGCCGTCTGACGTCCCCGCCGCCGGTCCGCCGGACTCGCGGGCCCCTGTGGTCCCGTCCGGCGGGCCGGCCGCACGTCCCTCGGCGGTCGCGGGAGGCGTACGGTGGCGGCACCTCACTGCTGGGCGGCGACCTGGCCCCCCAGCAGGGCGGCGCACTCGTCCCGGTAGTCGATCGTGCGTGAGCGCACCTGCTTGGGGTCGGTGAGCACAGCCCTGGAGACCGACGGCACGACGGCATGGCGGACGGACGCGAACACCCGGGCCACGTCGGCGGGGGTGGCCCCCTGGACGCCCAGACCCGGCGCGAGGACGGGGCCGTTGAGGTCGCCGAGCGGTTCGTCGAGCTCGGGCAGCGTGGCTCCCATGACCAGCCCGACCGGCCCGAACGGCGAGTGCCCCGCGTTCGCCGCCGCGGCGGCGGCGATCACCTGCCCGGCGACGTGCCGCTGCAGCGGGGCGGCCTCGGGGTTGGAGGTGCGGGCCAGCACGAACACGCCCGCGTCGTTGATCTGAGCCGACGTGATCGCCACCTCGAGCGACCCGAACCCGAGGTAGGGGCTGAGCGTCACCGCGTCGGCCGCCAGCGGGCCGCCCCTGTCGAGGTACGCCTCCGCGTATGCGGCCATCGTGCTGCCGATGTCGCCCCGCTTGACGTCGAGCAGCACCAGCGTGCCGGCCTCGCGCAGGTCGGCGATCGTGCGTTCGAGCACGGCGATGCCGCGGCTGCCCCAGCGCTCGAAGAAGGCCGACTGCGGCTTGACCATCGCGACCACGTCGCCCACCTCGTCGACGACCGTGCGGCTGAAGCGCTCAAGGCCGGCGGGGGAGTCGTCGAGCCCCCAGGCGTGCAGCAGCGCCGGACTCGGGTCGAGGCCCACGCAGAGCGGTCCGTACGCGTCGATCCTGGCCCTCAGGCGCGCCCCGAACGTGTCATTCATCGGCTCCTCCTTCGCTGGAGACCCCGGGCTCAGCCCGCGACATCGTGCTCGCCCGGCAATCTCACGACCACCGCCACGACCTTCGGACCCGGCCCCGCGCGGCCGTGGCAGAACGGTTCTCCGGTGACGATACGGGACAGGACTGCCCATGCTGAACAGGGTGTGCAATCCGAGTCTTCCTCGCGCGGACTCAGGGGTAGATCAGCAGACATGTACGAGATCGCCCATCGTGTCCTGGTGCTGCGTACCGATCCACCCCGTGACGTCGTCGTCACGCTCGGCCTGCCGTACGAGGAGCCGGCGGGCGAGTGGTCATGCCCGTACCGCATCGACGGGCTCGCCGGGTGGGAGCACGAGAGGAAGGTCACCGCGTTCGACTCGATGGAGGCGATCGGGCTGGCGATGGTCACGGTGCGGGCGGCGCTCGCCAGGTCCCACGAGGCCAAGGAAGGGCTGCTGAGCTGGGACGACGCGCCGCCGGGCCGGCGGCCGCGCACGGTGTACGTGAGCGTGGACCAGGAACACGACCTCGCCTACGTCTCCATGCGGCACGAGGCGTCGCCAGGTGAGGCGGTACGCCAGGTCGAAGCCGGCGACGTCATCCTCGACTACGGCGAGACCGGGCGGCTGCTCGGCCTGGAGATCATGAACGCGGCCGCGGTGCTCCCGCCCGAGCTGCGGCTCTGACCGGGCGAGCGAGCACCCGCCGGCCGGCCGGGGATAATCACCGGGGTGAGCACCGTGATCTCGCCGCGCATCGTGGCCACCGACCTCGACGGAACCCTCCTGACCTCGACCGGCACCATCACCCCTCGCACCAGGAAGGCGCTGCGGTCCGCGCGGGCGGCCGGCGCCGAGATCGTCTTCGTCACCGCGAGAGCGCCACGCGGGGTCCGCGCGATCGCCGAGCAGACCGGCGTCACCGGCACCGCGATCTGCAGCAACGGAGCCATCACCTACGACGTGGCCGCCGACGAGATCGTCCACAGCCGCCCGCTCGCGCCCGAAGGGGCGAGAAGGGTCGCCGCCACGCTGGCCGAGGCCATCCCCGGCGTCGGCATCGCCGTCGAGACCGGCAGGAACGTGCTGACCGAGGCCGCCTACACCCGTCGGCTCGTCGACGACCTGGCGTACTACCGCGAGGTCGGATCGGTGTTCGACGAGAGCGAGCCCATCGTCAAGCTGCTCGCCATGTCGGCCGCGCACACCGCCGACGAGATGTTCACCGCCGTCGTGGCGGCCGTCGAGGGCCAGGCCGAGGTGACGTACTCCGGCTCCGAGGGGCTGCTGGAGATCAGCGCGCCGGGGGTGACGAAGGCCGGCGCGCTCGACCGGCTCTGCAGGGAGCGCGGGATCGAGGCCGGCGAGGTGGTGGCGTTCGGCGACATGCCCAACGATCTGGCCGTGCTGGCGTACGCGGGCGCCGGCTACGCCATGGCGAACGCCCACCATCTGGTGCTGGCGGCGATCGAGCGGCGCACGCTCTCCAACGACGAGGACGGCGTGGCCGCGGTGCTGGAAGACCTGTACGGCTGAGAGCCGGTTCGCCGGGTCATGCCCCGGCCGCCGGCGGAAGGGGCGTGGGGGAGCGCGAAGCGCGCCGAGCGATCCAAGGGACGACGAACCGCCCTTCGCAAGCGCCGGTGACGTGCCCGCCCATTCGCGTGGGCGGGCACGTCCAGGGTCAGGCGTCGTCGTCGGAGACGCGCGAGGCCCCGTCGCAGGAACCGGGTGCGGTGCTGAGCACGGGCGCCAGCCCGCCGCACGTGCTCACCGGAGCCGATACGGGCTCGACGATCTCGTCATTGAAGACGGTCACGTCACCGACGAGCGGCCGGCCCGAAGCCGCGGCGGGTTCTGCGGGTTCGGCGGGTTCTGCGGGTTCGGCGGGTTCGGCGGGTTCTGCGGGTTCGGTGGGCTCCGCGGGTTCGGTGGCCCCCGCGGCCCCGGTGGCCCCGGCGGGCTCGGCGGGCTCGGCGGCCGTGCCGGGTTGAACTGGCTGTGCACCCGTGCCGGGTTGGGCGCCCATGCCCGACGGGGCCGGTTGGGCGACGACGCCTGGCTGGCTGGTGGTGCCCGGTTGGGTGGTGGTGCCGAATCCCGGAGGCTGGGCGGCTGCCGCAGGCGGCGGCGCGACCGCACCCTGCGCGGCGTACGGGAACATCACGCTCGCCACCGCGGCCCCGAGCCCCGCGGCGACGAGACGCCTCGTTCCCATCAGAACCCCCACCCTCGGCACCACCGCGTCACGGCGAGGTGCGCCGGCCTGCCTAGGCGGCTTGCATGCGGGCGGGGTTGACGCCATCGCCGGTGTCGTGTTGCGGCCGTCCGCCCTCCATCATCCGGTCGATCAGCGCCAGAGCCAGCGCCGAGACCACGAAGGTCAGGTGGATCAGCGTCTTCCATAGGAGCTCCCTGTCGGTGATGGCCGGTCTGGCCGCGTTGATGAAGATCTGGAGGAGGTGGATGGACGAGATGCCGATGATGGCCATGGCCAGCTTGACCTTGAGCACGTTGGCGTTGACGTGCGAGAGCCACTGGGGCTGGTCAGGATGGCCCTCGATGCGCAGCCGCGAGACGAAGGTCTCGTAGCCGCCGATGATGACCATGATCAGCAGGTTGGAGATCATGACGACGTCCACGAGTCCGAGGACGATCAGCATGACCGTGGTCTCGGCCGGCGTGCCGCCGAACCCGAGATGGATGAGATGGATCAGCTCCGCCATGAAGCGCCACACGTAGACGACCTGGGCGACGATCAGCCCCAGGTAGAGCGGGGCCTGGATCCATCGGCTCAGGAACATGACGTAGCCGACCCGTGCCGGCATCTTCTGTGACCTCGTGCGCGACGCGGTCACGGGGGCTTGCGCGAGCCTCACTAGGACGTCAGGACGTTGATGTGCTGGACCACGGTCTCCACATCGATGAGCGGCGAGCCGTTGCCGAGCAGATCCAGCGGGGACGCGCCGGCCATCAGCGCGGCTGCGGCGATCATGACACGGAACGCCGGCGGAACTCTTCGCCGCCGCTCCCTGCCGACGCGGGCGACGCTGCCGGACGACGGGTCAGGGCCCGGGACGGTGGCGGTCATGGCGCAAGGCAGGCGAGGGCCGGAATCTCCGCCGGCAGGCCCGGTGCCGCTGGATCGATGAGCTCAGCGGAGGACTGAGTCAGGCAGCCTACAACCCCAACGGGGTCGATGACGGCATGGGCGGCGGGGGCGGTGGACAGGGCCAGGCCGCCGGCGACGACCACGGCGACCATGATCCGACGAGAGGTGGAGAACATCGAACCTCCTGGGTACGGGATGTCGAACTAGCGCTACCCAGAGTAGTGGATCAGTCACCTAAAGTTAAAGACTCTCGCAAGATGTGACCGCGGATCGGCGGTCCTGGGCGGCCATGACCTCGTCGGCATGGTCGGACGCCCACACGCCGAACGCCTCGATCGGCCCCAGCAGGCTGTGTCCCAGCTCGGTCAGCTCGTACTCCACGCGGGGCGGTGCCTCGGCGTACGCGCGCCGCGCCACCAGGCCGTTGAACTCCAGGCGGCGCAGCGTCTCCGTGAGGACCTTCGGGCTGATCCCGCCGATCTCCTCCCGCAGCCGCCCCGGACGTCGCGGGCCATGGCGCAGCCCCCAGACGACGACCGCGTTCCAGGTGTTGGCGACCAGGTCGAAGGCGAGCCTGGCCTGGCAGTCGGCGAGAAACAACGAAGCCTCCATCAGGCACCGGATGGTGTGCGACGGGATGTCTACCGTCGTCATCCAAGCAAACCCCTACATGGAGGACGAAAATGCGTATCGGGATCCTGGGCGCCGGCAATATGGCGGACGCCCTCGGCACCCAGTGGGCCGGCGCGGGCCACCCGGTCATGGTCAGCGGCCGCGACCTGGGCAGGAGCACGGCACAGGCGGCGAAGATGCGCACCCAGGCCACCCGCCCGCGGCCTGTGGGGGCGTCGGCGGCGTCCGCCGCGCGGGAGCCTTCCGCCGAGGTGGACGTGCGGGCCGGGACATGGGCGGAGGCGGCTGCGTTCGGTGAGGTCGTGGTGGTCGCCGTCAGGGAGGCGGGCCTGGGGGACGTGCTCCAGGCCGCCGGCCCGTCAATGCGTGGCAAGCCCGTGATCGACGTGACCAATGCTGCCGCCCCTGACCGCTATGACTCCACGCGACCGATCGCACGCATGATCCGGGATTTCACCGGCGGCCATGTCGTGAAGGCGTTCAACCTGTGCCACGTGGACGTGTGGCGGATGACGCCGCCGGTGTTCGACGGGCGTCCGCTGGCCGTGCCGCTGTGCGGCGACGACCGCGACGCCATGGACGCGGCCCGCACGCTGGTCGCCGGCCTCGGCTGCACGCCGCTGGACGGAGGAGGCCTCGACCGGGCGATGCAGCTGGAGGCGACCGCCGCGTTCGTGATCGGGTTGTGGTTCGGGGGAGCCGACGCCCAGGCCATCCTGCCGCCGCTGGCCTCGTCGGGAACGCACGGAGTACTGACGTACGACGAGGGGCGTAGTGGGGATGACGACGGCCGGCGGATGCCGCGGCGCTCGCCCGGGACGATGCTGGAGGCCTTCATACCAGGCCGAAGGAGAAGTCCAGTGGTAACCGAGGTCGCCAAGGGCAGCGGGTACATGACCGCGTTCAAGGTCGTCGCCATCCTCAACACGGCAGCCGTGCTCGCACAGGCGGTGACGGCCGGACAGCTCATGAGCGGCGCCGGCGCCGGCTTGCACGGGCCGGGGGCGTTCGTCGTGCACCTGCTCGGGCTGGTGCAGCTCGTCGTGGCCGTGCTGATGTGGCGTCCAGGGCGCGCCGCCGGCTGGCCCGCGCTCGTCAGCGTGGCGATCCTGCTGCTCGGGTTCGTCCAGTCGATGCTGGGCGGCTCCGGGGCGGTGGCCGCGCACGTGCCGCTCGGGATGGGGCTGTTCGGGCTCAGCGTGTGGCTCGTCGTCTGGTCCTGGCGCCGCTGAGGCACACTCCGGCGCCTGCACCCGCCGATCTCAGTGCCGGCACCGTACGGCGGCGCGCGGGACCGGGCCCGGCGGCACGTCAGGAGGGGTGGCGGGCCAGGTGGTCGGCGTGGCGGATGGGCTCGGGAAGGCGGAAGCGGGCAGCGAGGCGGAGGACCTGGCCGGTCGCGGTGTCCAGGGAGATGCGATGGCCCTGGGAGACGTACACCGGCTTGACGCCCCGCTGCGTGCGCAGCGTCCGCCCGACCGTGGAGCCCTCGTGGACGATCGGCGTCCACGAGCCGCGCTCCGGACCGGGAGGCTCGTGCGTACCGACGAACGGCGTCTTGCCCACGCCCAGCGTGGGCAGCCCGGTGAGCACGCCCAGGTGGCAGGCCAGCCCGAACCCGCGCGGGTGGGCCAGCCCGTACCCGTCGCAGACCAGCAGATCAGGCGTGACGGTGAGCCGTTCGAGGGCGTCGATCACAGTGGGCAGCTCGCGGAAGGCGAACAACCCCGGCACGTACGGGAACGTCACCCTCCCCTCGGCCACCACCTGCTCCACCACCGCGAGGCTGTCCCCGTCGAGGACGACCACGGCCGCCGTCACCGCGTCGTCGCCGTGGTAGTGCACGTCCAGGCCCGCCACCAGCGCGAAATCAGTGGGGCCCGTCAGCTCGACCAGCCCGCGCAGCCGGTCCTGGACGGACTCCGCCTCCGCGACGCCGGTCGGCCATGGGTGAAGTCGTCGTACCCGCACCCGATCAAGGTACGTGGTCCCGCCGGAGATCGTTGAGTAGGGTCGGTCGTCATGAACGAGGTTCCGGCGGACGTGCCGGTGATCGTCGGCCCGGGGGTCGCCGCGGACCCGGCGCTGCTGGCGCAGCTCGCCGGCCGCGAGTTCGCCGCCCTGGGCGTGCGCGGCACGCTCGTGCACGCCCGCGACGCCGCCCACCTGCTGTCTCTCGTACGTGACGGGGCCGTCGTGGTCCCCGGGCCCGAGGCGGAGGTACGCGCGCTCATCCGACGGCCGCTGGGCGGGGTGGTCTGGGTCGACGTGCACCGGGCCGACGGGGTGGAGCCAGGGGAGGGCGCGGCCCACCTGCACGGGCGCGGGCTCAGCGGCCTGAGCTGGGGCATCCGGCACGCCGTGCACCGGGCACGTCACGCGCCGCTCAGAATCCGCTACGGCCCGTCCCGCGATCAATGGGGTGATCTGTACGTCCCGAAGGGCGTGGTCAGGCCGCCCGTCGTGGCGCTGGTTCACGGCGGCTACTGGCGCTCGATCTGGGCCGCGGACCTCATGGAGGCACTCTGCGCCGATCTGACCGGGCGCGGGTTCGCGGTGTGGAACCTCGAATACCGTCGTCCTGACACGCACGGCTGGCCCGCCACGGTCGCCGACGTCGCCACCGGCCTGTCCGCCCTCCACACGCGCCCCGACGCCCCAGGACCCGGCGACTCCTCGGGCCCCGGCGGCGCCCCTGGCAGCCGCGGTGACCGGAGTCCCGTCCCCGGGCCGGACCTGAGGCCGGACCTGGGGCCGGACCTGGGGCTGGACCTGGGGCTGGACCTGGGGCTGGACCTCGATCGGGTGGCGGTGGCCGGTCACTCGGCCGGTGCCCAGCTGGCGCTGCGGGCGATGGCAGACGGAACGCCCGCCGCACCGGCGGCACCACAGCTGGTGGTGTCGCTCGCGGGCGTGCTCGACCTCGTCGAGGGCGACCGTCGGTGGCTCAGCTCCGGTGCCGTGGCGGCCGCTCTGGGCGCCCGCTCCACCGCCCCGGATGACCGCGGGTACGACGCCGCGTCGCCGCTGCTCAGAGTGCCGATCGGGGTGCCGCAGCTCATCGTCCAGGGCGCCGCCGACGACCTCGACCTGATCGACTTCGGCCGCCGCTACGCCCGGGCCGCCGAACGGGCCGGCGACGACGTGACGTACCTGGAGCTGCCCGGCGACCACTTCGACGTCATCACCCCTGCCACCCCCATCTGGCAGGCCACGGCCGAGGCCATCGCCGCGGCACTCGACTGAAAGGGCCGGGCCGGACGCTCCACCCGCCCGCGGGTGACGAACGGGACACCGCCTAGCATGACCAGGTGATCGTCGGAGAGGTGCTCGGTCTGCTCGGCGTCGGCGTGGTCGCCGGCGTGGTGAGCACGGTCGTGAGCCTCGCCTCGATCGTCTCCTATCCGGCGCTGCTCGCGTTCGGGCTGCCCCCGCTGACCGCGAACGTCACCAACACCGTCGCCCTCGTCTTCACCGGCATCGGCGCCGCGGCCGGCTCGCGGCCCGAGCTGGCCGGGGAGGGCGGCCGGATGCTCCGGCTGGGCCCGGTGGCCGCGGTGGGCGGCGCCACGGGTGCGTTCCTGCTGCTGGTGACTCCGGCCGAGACGTTCGAGCTGATCGCGCCGTGGCTGATCGCGATGGCCTCGCTGCTGCTGGCCCGCCCGCCTGCCGGCCGGGCGAGCGGCGAGCACGGCATGACGGCGCGGGTGGGGCTGTTCGCCGTGACGATCTACGTCGGCTATTTCGGCGCGGCCGGAGGGCTGATGGTGTTCGCCGTGCTGGCGGCCACGTTCGCCCAGCCCGCGGCCAAGCTCAACGCGATGAAGAACGTGTTGTCCGGGCTGGCGAACGCGGTCGCTGCGCTCGGGTTCGCGATGTTCGGCCCGGTGGACTGGGGGGCGGCGGTGCCGCTGGCGGCCGGGTTCCTGCTGGGCGGGTGGACCGGCCCCAAGATCGCCCGCAGGCTCCCGGGGGCCGGCCTGCGCTACCTTGCGGCGGCCTGCGGGCTGGCCGTGGCGATCAAGCTGGGCTGGGACTCGTACGCGAGCTGACCGCGACGCCCGCCCGCTCTCTCACCAGCGCGGCGAACCGGGCGGTGACCCGGCGCCAGATCGGCGTGGACACCGGCTCGTCCGCCACTGCCTGCTCGTGGATCTCGGCGGGGTCGAACCCGTCGGCCCGCCACCCCCGGATGCGCTCGGGCGTCACCTCCGGATGGAACTGCACGCCCCACGCCCGCTCGCCCACCCGGAACGCCTGGTACGGGCACGCCTCCGTCTCCGCCAGGTGCACGGCCCCGCCGGGCAGCCTGGTGACGGCGTCCTTGTGGTGCTCGATGGCGGGCACCACAGAGGGCAGGCCGTGGAAGAGCGGGTCGGCGCCGGCCTCGGGCCGGATCGTGACCGGGACGCTGCCGTTCTCGGGCGCGCCGGTGTCGCCGGTCACCTCGCCTCCCGCCACCTCGGCGATGAGCTGGCCGCCCAGGCAGATGCCGAAGAACGGCACGCCGTCCGCCAGCGCCTGGCCCGCCAGCCGCCGGGTGCCGGCCAGCCACGGCGCCCGGTCGTCGTCGCCGGGCAGGTAGCCGCCGCCCAGCACGATCATGGCGTCGTGCTCCAGGCGGACGGGCAGGGGAGCGCCGTCGTGGGCGTGCACGACGTCCAGCTCCAGCCCGGCGTCCCGCAGCCAGTCGCCCACGCGGCCGGGGCCGCCGCTGCGGCTGTTCTGGACGATCAGGACATCACCCATCGTGGGGCCTCCCGGTGTGTGTCGGAGAGCATGCACAGGTACGCCCGGCGGGGCGGGGGAACCGAAGGGGACGTCACGGCAGGTTCGCGGCCCTGGCGGTGTGGCGGAGCAGGAGCGCGGTCGTCACCGGGCCGACGCCGCCGGGCACCGGGGTGAGCGCGCCCGCCACGGCCGCCACCTCGCCGGAGGCGACGTCGCCGGTCAGCCCGCCGTCCTCGGTGGGGTTGGTGCCGACGTCGATCACCACCGCGCCGGGCGCGACGTGCGCGGCGCCGATCAGCCCGGCCCGGCCGGCCGCGGCGACCAGCACCTCGGCCGTGGAGGTGACGGAGGCCAGGTCGCGGGTGCGCGAGTGGCAGACGGTGACGGTGGCGTTCCGGTCGAGCAGCAGGTGCGCCAGCGGCTTGCCCACCACGGTCGAACGGCCGACCACCACGACCCGCCGCCCCTCCAGCTCCACCTCGTGGTGGTCGAGCAGCGCCATCACGGCGGCGGCCGTGGCGGGCGGGAACGCGGGCAGCCCGGCCGCCAGCCGGCCGAGCGAGAGCGGGTTGGCTCCGTCGACGTCCTTGCGCGGGTCGATCGCGCCGGCCAGCTCCTGCGCGGACGCGCCCGCGGGCAGGGGAGTCTGCATCATCACGCCGTGCACGTTGGTGTCGGCGCTGAGGCGGGCCAGCGTCTCACCGATCTGGTCGGGGGCCGCATCGGGGCCCAGGTCGACGAGGTCGCAGGCGATGCCCACGCCGGCCGCCGCCTTGGCGATCGAGCGGACGTACCACAGGCTCGCCTCGTCGGCGGTGGCCACCACCACGGCCAGCCGGGGCTGCGGGCCGGCGGCAGCCTCGGCCCGCGTCTGGGCACGCACGGCCGCGGCCAGTTCCTTGCCGGGCAACGTCTTCACGGGTTGATCTCCTCGCGTACGGATGCCGTCACCTGGTCGGCTCTGGCGACGGCCGCGTCGACGCGCGACACGCGGGCCGCCAGCTCGTGGCGTACCCGTTCGTCCGCGAGGCCGCCCAGGTTGACCTCGACGTTCACCCTCGCGGTGGTGAGTGCGGCGCGCGCGGCGTCGGCGGCAGCGGCCACGTCGGTGACGAGGTTGCGGTTGGCGACGGGCAGCAGCAGCTCGCACAGCTCGACGACGCGCGTGGCCGTCTCGGCCACGCGGGCGGGCGGCTCGGCGGCCGCGCCCAGCGCCCTCGCGATGGCGGCGCTGCGCTCCTCCCCCTTGGGCAGGCGGTAGGCGTCGGTGACCGCGGTGAAGGCCGCGGCGTCCTCCTCCGCCAGCTTCAGCGCCTGCCCTCGCAGGGTGTCGGTCTCGTCGATCACGCCGGCGACGGTGCCTGCGTGGTCGGCGTACTTCTCCCCGGTGGTGTAGCGGGCCACCATGCCGAGCAGCGCGGCGGCCTGCGCCACGTGCAGGGCCGCGGTCGCGCCGCCGCCGGGCGCGGGTACTCTGCCGGCCAGCTCGGTCAGGAAGTCGACGATCTTTTGGTCGCGCATGGCGGCATTCTTTCAGGCCGTGCCGGGCTCATTCGCGGAACATCGGCCGTGTGGCGTCCTCGGGACCGCTCTGCGACGGGTACGGCGCCTGCGCGGGCCCGTAGCCGTATCCGTGGTCGGGGCCGTACTCGTAGTGCTGATCGGGAGGCGGCCGGCGGTCGGTGGCCCGCCACCTCGACGGGAACATGGAGACGACCAGCACCGTCACCCCGAGGAAGAACAGCAGGGACGACTGGGCCAGGGTCTGGTAGCCGATCCCGGCCGCGGGCGGCAGCCACTGGGTCGGCAGGAGCCGCTGGTGGGTGATCAGCTCCACGAGGGGCAGCACGCCCAGCGCGGTGACCAGGAGGCCGCCGAGCACGGACGCCACCGGAGACAGGCGGGAGCCGACCAGGAAGGCGAAGGCGATCGCCGACGCGGCGACGACGGCCAGCCCGAGCCAGGAGGGCTCGAACGTGATCCGTGTGCGCGTGGTGAATTCGCCGACGCCGTACGACAGTCCGGCGACGATCAGGGGCGGCAGGAGCAGCCCGGCGAGCACTCCGAGAGCATGACGGGCACCGTTTGACATGTTAAAACCCCGTTTGTTCGGCTCTGTCCCAAGCTACCCCGCGAGATCCGTTCGCGTGAGGGCCCCCTCCGCCCGTCCCCGGGCATTCCTGCGAACTCGCTGTGAAGCCCGGCGGCGGCCGTTGCCCGCCCCCGCGCGCGCGGGCATCGTGGGCGCATGAGATCCGCGATCCTGAAGACCGCACTCAGCGCCCTGGCCGTCCTCCTCGTGGGCAGTGTGCCCGCGCAGGCCACGGGCAAGCCCAGCACGTTCGACCTGCCCGACGGGTTCCAGCCCGAGGGCATCGCGATCGGGCCGGGCCCGTACGCCTACTTCGGCTCCCGCGCGAGCGGTGACATCTACCGGGCCTCTCTGCGCACCGGGAAGGGGTCCGTCATCAGCAAGGGGCCGGGCACGCCGTCGCTCGGTCTCGAGACAGACGGGCGGCGGCTGTTCGTGGCGGGTGGGACGGGCGGCGACGCCCGGGTGATCGACCTGCGCACGGGCAAGGTGATCAAGTCGTACACGCTGGCCACCGGCGAGTCGTTCGTCAACGACGTCATCCTCACCCGAGGGGCCGCCTACTTCACCGACTCCACCAACCCGGTGCTCTACAAGCTGAAGCTCGGGCGCGGCGGCGCGCTTCCCGCCAAGGCCGTCAAGATCCCGCTCAAGGGCGACATCGAGTACGGCTCCGGCATCAACGCCAACGGCATCGCCCCCAGCCCCGACCGCAGGTCGCTGCTCGTCGTCCAGTCGAACACCGGCAAGCTGTTCGAGGCCGACCCGTCCTCCGGCGCCACCACCGAGGTCGACCTGGGCGGCGAGGCGCTCACCAACGGCGACGGCCTGCTCCTTTCCGGCCGCACGCTGTACGCCGTGCTCAACCGGGCCAACACGGTCGCCGCCGTCAGACTGGCCCGTGACGGCTCGTCCGGCAAGATCGTCAAGCGGCTGACCGACCCCCGCTTCGACGTGCCCACGACGGTCGCCGCCCACGGCCACCGGCTCTACCTGCCCAACGCCCGCTTCACCACGACCCCGACCCCGGAGACGCCGTACACGGTGGTGGCCGTCAAACGCTGACAAGGACCGCGGGGGCGCGGCGGGTCCGCGCTCCCGCGGTTCTCAGCGCACCTTGCCGTTCGCCGGCCGCAGGGCCGCGAGCTGCTGCTCGAACGGGACGACCTCCTCGGCGCCGTCCCGCCGGGGCGCCCGGTGCTCCAGCAGCCCGGCCAGCTCGCCCGCCGCGCGGGTGACGCGCTCGCCGAGACCGTCGGTGAAGGCGTCGCCACCGCCGCCCCAGTCCTCCGACGCCGCGTAGACCGCCGTCGGCACGACGACCGCGCGCAGGTAGGAGAACAGCGGCCGCAGCGCGTGCTCCAGCGCCAGCGAGTGGCGGGCGGTGCCGCCGGTGGCCGCGACGAGCACGGGCTTGTCCTCCAGCGCGGTGTTGTCGATCACGTCGAAGAAGCTCTTGAACAGGCCGCTGTACGAGCCGCTGAAGATCGGCGTGACCGCGATGAGCCCGTCGGCCTCCGTCACCTCCTCGATCGCCGTGCGCAGCCGGGCGTTGGGGAAGCCGGCCACGAAGGCGCCGGCGATGTCCACGGCCAGCTCGCGCAGCTCGACCACGCGTACGTCCACCGCTTCCCCCCGCTCCTCCAGCCGCCGGCGCACCGCCTCGGCGAGGCGGTCGGCGAGCAGGCGCGTCGAGGAGGGCTGCGTCAGGCCGGCGGTGACGATGGCGAGCTTCATGTGCGTCGGTCCTTCCATGTCCTGCGGATCAGGGGCGGAATCAGGCGGTGACGGGCGCGGCGGAGTTCGCCGCCGCGACCAGCGAGGCGTGGGTCGGGGCGCCGGGCACCTCGGCGGGGCGGCCCTTGGCGAACTCCTCGCGCAGCACCGGCACGACCTCCTCGCCCAGGAGGTCGAGCTGCTCCAGCACCGTCTTCAGCGGCAGGCCCGCGTGGTCCATGAGGAACAGCTGCCGCTGGTAGTCGCCGAAGTGTTCCCTGAACTCCAGCGTCCTGTCGATGACCTGCTGCGGGCTGCCCACCGTCAGCGGCGTCTCCGCCGTGAACTCCTCCAGCGACGGACCGTGGCCGTAGACGGGCGCGTTGTCGAAGTACGGGCGGAACTCGCGCACGGCGTCCTGGGAGTTCCTGCGCATGAACACCTGGCCGCCGAGGCCGACGACGGCCTGCTCGGGCGTGCCGTGACCGTAGTGGGCGTAGCGCTCCCGGTAGAGGGTGATCAGGCGCATGAAGTGCTCCTTCGGCCAGAAGATGTTGTTGGCGAAGAAGCCGTCGCCGTAGTAGGCGGCCTGCTCGGCGATCTCGGGGCTGCGGATCGAGCCGTGCCACACGAACGGCGGTACCCCGTCGAGCGGGCGCGGCGTCGAGGTGAAGCCCTGCAGCGGCGTGCGGAAGCGGCCCTCCCAGTCGACGACGTCCTCGCGCCACAGCCGGTGCAGCAGGGCGTAGTTCTCGATGGCCAGCGGGATGCCCTGGCGGATGTCCTGGCCGAACCACGGGTAGACCGGCCCGGTGTTGCCCCGGCCCATCATGAGGTCCACCCGGCCGTCGGCCAGGTGCTGCAACATGGCGAAGTCCTCGGCGATCTTCACCGGGTCGTTGGTGGTGATCAGCGTGGTGGCGGTCGACAGCGTCAGCCGTTCGGTCCTCGCCGCGATGTAGCCGAGCATGGTGGTCGGCGAGGACGGCACGAACGGCGGGTTGTGGTGCTCGCCGGTCGCGAACACGTCGAGGCCGACCTCCTCGGCCTTGAGGGCGATCGTCACCATCGCCTTGATGCGCTCACGCTCGGACGGCGTCCGGCCCGTGGTGGGGTCGGGGGTTACGTCGCCCACGCTGAAGATCCCGAACTGCACTTTAGTCACCGTCCATGACTGTTGAAACTTTGACAGTAGAGGTAGCGCCGAAGCTCGTCCCGATATTCCATCATCGGGCCCCGCCCGTGGACACGGGGGCGCGGGTCAGAGTGCGTTGATGTCGGCGGGCCCGAGCACCCGCCGGGACGCACCGCGCTCCGCGACGGTGATCATCGCCCGGCCGATGCGCTCGGGTGTGGTCGCCGTCGCGGGGAAGACCCTCCGCAGCACGGGGTGGAGCGGCCGGACGACGATGTAGGCCAGCCGGTGGAACCCGGCCGGCGACGTGACGCCGTCCGACGGCCGCCGGACGTGCCCCGGCCGGAACACGTAGGACCGCAACGGCAGCGCGAGCAGCGTGTCCTCGGCCGCGCCCGCCGGCCCGGCTCCCGTCGACACGTACACGAAGGCCGACCCCGGGCTGACCCGCGCCAGTGCCTCGCCCGCGGCGAGCGCCACGTCGGCGTGCCGCGGCCCCTCGGCGCAGACGAAACCCGCGTCATGGCCGCGGAGCCCGGCCTCGATGGCCGCCAGGTCGAGCAGGTCGGCGTGCACGATCTCGCGCAGCTTGGCATGGGCGGCCCCCGGCGGGACGGGGCCGACGGTGAGCACCGCCGTCACCCGGTCGTCGCGCAGGCACTCCCCGAGCACCCCGCGCCCGACCGTCCCGGTCGCCCCGAAAAGGATGACTTTCACGCGCTTGCCCCGATCGCCACGTGATGCCCGTCACAGAGAGGATAGGCCGTCCCGCGGCCGGAGGTGCGCCTTCTCGCGCAGGCAGCTCACCGCTCCGGGGCGGGCCGGATCTCGGTGAACAGCCGCAGCGTGGCCGGCCGCAGCCGGTGCCAGGCCGGGCGCGGCCAGCGCAGGACCAGCGGCAGCCGCGTCACGAGCACGATCTTGAGGTACGGGCGCCCGGAGCGGCCCCCGGGCACCTCCACGCACCGGCCCGACACGGGGGCGAAGGCGACCCGCCGCCCCAGCCGCAGGCAGCCCTGCCCGGCGACCTCGTGCGGAGACCCGCCCGCGCCCAGTTCCACCGCCTCCCACGTCAGCTCGCCCGGCGCCGGGGACGGCAGCGGGAAGCTCAGCGCGAACCCCGCCAGCGACCCGGCCGGGCGCAGGTAGAACGAGCCGCGGAAGGCCGGCAGCGCGCACACGGGCCGCGGGCCGGCCGTGACCAGCCCTTCGCTGGCCTCGACGGCGATCCGCCAGGCCGCGTGGCCGGCGTGGGAGGCGTCCGGGCTGGATGGCAAGGTGATCACCTCGCGAGCATGACGGGAGCGGCGGCGCTCGGCCGGGCTTCCTTACCGGCTACCCAACAAGACGAACGACACCGCACCGTTGTGACACGCCCCAGCTCAGCGGGCGGTGCGCCAGCTCTGCTCCTCGACCAGCTCGACGCTGCGCCAGCCGCCGGGCGTACGGCGCATGCGGTGGTGGTACCAGCCGCCGCCGTGCAGGAAACCCTCGGCGTCCGCCGTCATCAGGTCCTTCGTGGGGGCGAGGGTGTCGGTGAAGGGCGCGCTCACCCGCGCCTCGCCGTCGCGTACGTCGATGCTCGGCGCCCCTATCAGGTGCAACCTGCCCGGCCAGTGCTCCAGCACGCCCGCCAGCCAGGCCCTGACCTCGTCGCGGGCGCCCCTGATGCCGCCCGCCGAGGTGTAGTCGATCACGGCGTCGGCGGTGAACACCTCGTCGAGCAGGTGCCACCGCCCAGAGTCGAGCGCGTGGGCGTAGCGGGCCAGCAGGCCGGTGATCTCGAGGCGGTCGGCGATCTCCTGCGTGTCCATGAGGTGATCGTCGCGCCGGACGGGCCCCATGGCCAGCGCCCATGCGAAAACCCCAGGCCGAGGGCCTGGGGTTCATGAGGTGGTGGACGATACTGGGATTGAACCAGTGACCTCTTCCGTGTCAGGGAAGCGCTCTCCCGCTGAGCTAATCGTCCTTGCGTCGCGAGGTGGCGACGGGATTGCATTCCGTGTCCACGCCACCGAGCTGAAAGCTTCGAGCGGAAGACGGGATTCGAACCCGCGACCCTCACCTTGGCAAGGTGATGCTCTACCACTGAGCCACTTCCGCGTGCGCCCCGCTCGCGCCGGGCGTCGAGAGAACTCTAGCGAATTCCGGCCGAGTCCCCAAACTGGATAAGCCCGCGCAGCTCAGGTGTGGCCGCCGTTGACGGTGAGGCGCTGCCCGGTGACGAACGCGGCGTCGTCGGAGGCGAGGTAGGACACCGCCGCCGCCACGTCGCCGGGCGTACCCATCCGGCCCAGCGGCACCTCGGCGAGATAACCGCTCTCGTCGAGGCCCGAGTGCCGCTCGACCGGGATCCAGCCGGGGGCGACGAGGTTGACCGTGACGCCGTACGGGCCGAGCTCGCGCGCCCACGTGAGGGTCATCGCGTGTTGCGCGCTCTTGGCGGCGATGTAGGCCGACATGCCGGGCAAGTTGCGGTCGACGATGTCGGAGCCGATCTGGATGACGCGCCCGCCGCCGCGCTTCTTCATCCCGGGGAGCACCGCCTGCACGAGCAGCGTGGGGCTCTTGACGAAGAACGTCAGCTGGTCGAGGTGCGACTGCCAGGTGAGGTCCTCGACGGCGACGGAGGGCTGCGGGCCGGTCGCGTTGGCCACCAGCACGTCCACCGGGCCCAGCCGTTCGGCGACGGCGGCCACCAGGCCCGTGACCCCGGCCTCGTCGGTGACGTCGGCGGCGAACGCCTCCGCGGTGCCGCCCGCCTCCCGGACGGCGGAGACGACCTGCCGGGCGCCGTCGGCGTTGGCGTGGTAGTTGACGGCGACGGCCAGGCCGTCGGCGGCGAGCCTGCGCGCGATGACGGCTCCGAGGCCGCGGGACGCGCCGGTGACGAGGGCGACTGAGGTCATGGCCGGACTCTAGCGCCGCGCCTCCCGCGGCCCGCGCCCGCCCCGGGCGACCTCCGTGTTCGGTCCCAGGAAGACCCGTGTTCGGTAACGGGGCGCGTGTCCCCGGGGCGCGGGGGTAAGGCGCACTCGTGGGTGAACACGATGTCATCGATCTCCTGATGGCCCAGCACGGCCGCATCAGAGACCTGTTCGACGAGGTGGAGAAGGCGCCCGCGGACAAGGTCGAGGAGGCGTTCGACCGGCTGACGCGGATGTTGTGCGTGCACGAGACGGCCGAGGAGGAGATCGTGCACCCGTACGCGCGCAGGAAGCTCGACAACGGCCACGGCGTGGTGGCCGACCGGCTGCGGGAGGAGAACCGCGCCAAGCGGCTCCTCGTCGAGCTGCACCGGGACGGTGTGGACCACCCGAAGTTCTGGGACCGGCTGGGCGAGCTGCGCACGGCCGTGACGGCGCACGCGCGCAGCGAGGAGCGGTACGAGTTCGTCAAGCTGCGGGCGCACACCTCCGTGGTCGAGCGGCGGGCCATGGCGGCGGCGGTGAGGGCGGCGGAGGCCCTGGCACCCGTGCGCCCGCACCCCGGCACGGAGTCGGCCGCCAGGAACATGCTGATGGGGGCGCCCCTGGCGCTGATGGACCGGGCCAGGGACCTGATCGGCAAGGCCCTCGGCAGGCGTTGAGGGTCACCTTTCGACGCCGGGCGAAATGTCGCCGTACTAACGTCGCAGGCATGGAGCACATCGCACGTGACGCCGACGTCGCGCCCGTCGCCTCGCTCATCGCGGATCCGACGCGGGCCGCCATGCTGACGGCGCTGCTCGGCGGGCGGGCGCTGGCGGCGGGGGAGCTGGCCAGGGTCTCAGGGGTGAGCGCCGCCACCGCGAGCGCCCATCTGGCCAGGCTGCTCGACGGCCGCCTCGTGGACGTCGTCCGCCAGGGTCGCCACCGCTACTACCGGCTGGCCGGTCACGAGGTGGCCGAGGTGCTGGAGGCGCTGGCCAGGATCAGCGGGCGCCCGCCCGTGCGCTCGCTGCGCCAGTCGCGCCAGGCCCGCCTGCTGGAGGAGGCCCGCACGTGCTACGACCACCTGGCGGGCCGGGCGGGCGTGGCCCTGCTCGACCGGCTCAAGGAGGGCGGCCACTACGTCGCGCAGGACCTGACGGGCGCGGGGGAGCGGCTGCTGTCGGGCATCGGCGTGGACGTGGCCGGCGCACGCCGCTCCAGGAGGCGCTTCGCCCCCGAATGCCTGGACTGGACCGAACGCAGGGCGCACCTCGGCGGCGCGCTCGGCGCGGCGATCACGGGGGTGCTGCTGGAGCGCGGCTGGCTGCGCCGGGGCTCGGTGCCGAGGTCCGTCGTCCTCACCGACGAGGGCGGGCAGGGGCTGTCGGCGTTGTTCGCCGGTAAGGAGCTAACATCGGGTACGCCGGTTACCTAGCGATGAGAGAGACACCATGCGCGACAACGGAGTCGTGAACGTCGGCCCGGATCCCCTCACTTTCGACGACGTCATCCAGGTGGCCCGCCACGGCGCTCCGGTGCGGCTCACCGACGACGCGGTCGCGGCCATGGCCGCCGCCCGCCAGCGGGTCGACGAGCTGGCCGAGAGCCCGACGCCCGCGTACGGCATCTCGACGGGGTTCGGCGCGCTGGCCACGCGGCACATCGACCCGGAGCTGCGCGCCCAGCTCCAGCGCTCCCTGGTGCGCTCGCACGCGGCCGGCAGCGGGCCCGAGGTCGAGACCGAGGTCGTACGCGCCCTCATGCTGCTGCGCCTGCACACGCTGGCCACCGGCCACACCGGCATCAGGCCGGTCACGGCGAAGACCCTGGCCGCCCTCCTCAGCGCGGGCATCACGCCGGTCGTGCACGAATACGGCAGCCTCGGCTGCTCCGGCGACCTGGCGCCGCTGGCGCACGTTGCGCTCACGCTGATGGGCGAAGGCGTCGTACGCGACGCCTCAGGGGCGGTGCTGCCGGCCGCCGAGGCGCTGAAGCAGGCCAGGATCGAGCCCGTCGAGCTGGCCGCCAAGGAGGGCCTGGCGCTCATCAACGGCACCGACGGCATGCTGGGCATGCTGATCCTGGCCATCGACGACCTCACCAGGCTGGTCAGGACCGCCGACGTGAGCGCCGCGATGAGCGTGGAGGCGCTGCTCGGCACCGACCGGGTGTTCGCGCCCGAGCTGCAGGCGCTGCGGCCGCACCCCGGCCAGGCCCTGTCCGCCGCCAACATGACGAGCGTCCTGCGCGACTCCGGCATCATGGCGAGCCATCGCGACCCGGACGCCTGCACCCGCGTCCAGGACGCCTACTCCCTGCGCTGCGCGCCCCAGGTCGCCGGGGCCGCCCGCGACACCATCGCGCACGCCGCCACCGTGGCGGAGCGCGAGCTGGCCAGCGCCGTCGACAACCCCGCCGTGCTGGCCGACGGCCGCGTCGAGTCCAACGGCAACTTCCACGGGGCCCCGCTCGCGTACGTGCTGGACTTCCTGGCCGTCGTGGCCGCCGACCTGGCCTCGATGTCCGAACGGCGTACCGACCGGTTCCTCGACGTGGCCCGCAACCACGGGCTGCCCGCGTTCCTGGCCCACGACCCCGGCGTCGACTCCGGTCACATGATCGCCCAGTACACCCAGGCGGCCATCGTCTCCGAGCTCAAGCGCCTGGCCGTGCCCGCCAGCGTCGACTCCATCCCCAGCTCGGCCATGCAGGAGGACCACGTCTCCATGGGCTGGTCGGCCGCGCGCAAGCTGCGCAGGTCCGTGGACGGGCTGACGCGGGTGCTGGCCGTCGAGGTGCTCACCGCCGCCCGCGCGCTCGACCTGCGCGCCCCCCTGGAGCCGGCGCCCGCGACGGCGGCCGTGGCCGGCGTGCTGGGCGAGACCGTCCCCGCCCCCGGGCCCGACCGGTTCCTGGCGCCGGAGATCGACTCCGCGGTGCGCCTGGTCGCCGAGGGCGGCGTGGTGGCGGCGGCCGAGTCGGTGACGGGCCCCCTCGCCTAGCCGGCCCGGCGGGACGGCAGCGCCACGATCACATCCACCTCCAGCAGCAGCCCCGGCATGAACAACCGCGACACCTCGACCGTCGTGCTGGCCGGGGGAGTGCCGGTGATGTACTTCCTGCGCACCTCCCCGTACTCGCGCCGGTCCTCCATGTCCGTCAGGTACGTCCTGATGAACGCGATGTCGTCGAACGTCGCGCCCTGATCGGCGAGGATGCGGGCCATCACCTGGAACACGTGCTCGGCCTGGGCCGCCATGGAGCCCTCGCCGACGATGTTCCCCTGCTCGTCGAACGCCGCCTGGCCGGAGACGTAGAGCGTGTCGCCGGCGCGGACGGCGTGTGAGTACATGCCGTTGGTGGCCGGGACGGTCGGCAGGTTGAGCGGTACGGCCCGCCGCGCGCGCTCGCCGGATCCGGCGCCCGCCACGTGATCCACGACGGCGGCCAGGTCACGCTCGCCGAGCCCGGCGGCCCGGGCCTCCTGCAGCCGCGCCCTGGCCGCCGCGCTCATCGAGGCGCCCTCCCATGCGGCCAGCTCCAGGTCCTTGGCCGCGTGGGCCAGGGAGTAGCGGGTCTGCTCCGACGGAGTCCGGAGCCGCCCGGCCGGCACGCCCAGCGGGGTGTCCGCCAGCGCGCCGACGAGCGCGTCACGGTCCACGCCGTGCGCCTCGCCGTACGCGAAGGTCTCCGCCAGCAGCACCTGGGCGGGCACGAGCGCGCTCATGACGGCGATCTTCATGGCCGCGCCCGCCCCCAGCGGCCCGAGCTCTTTCACCGACCCGAACACCGACAGCACCTCGCGGCACCCCGACACGTCGCCGCCGGCCAGCACCGTGAGACTCCCCGACGCGGCGGGGCCCACGCTGCCGAGCACGGGGGCGTCCACCAGCCCGACCCCGGCCGGCAGCAGCGCGCGCAACCCGCGCACCGCCTCGGGACCGATCGTGGACATCTCCACCACGGTCGTGCCGGCGCGCAGCCCCGGCAGCGCCGCCGTCATCACCTCGCGCACCGCGGCCGGGTCGCTCAGCATGGTGATGACGAGATCGGCGCCGTCCACGGCCGCGGCGGCCGTGACACCGCTGACGCGCCGCCACGTCCGCACGTCGTGCCCGGCCTCCACGAGGCGCCTGGCCATCGGTGTTCCCATGCGTCCCTGTCCGAGAAAAGCAATCATGCGCCCAGTGAACCCGTACGCGAGGCATTCCACCACCGATTAGATTGCATGCCAGCCATGCCTGACACGAATGCCTTTGACGCCGCCACGCTGCGCCTCTTCGACGAGGTCGCGAGGAGCGGTTCGTTCACCGCCGCCGCCGAGCTGTTCGGCTACACCCAGTCGGCGGTCTCCCGCCGCGTCGCCGCGCTGGAGCGCGCGGCGGGAGGGCCGCTCTTCGAGCGCCTGGCCAGGGGCGTGCGCCTGACCCCCGCAGGCGTGGCGCTGCACCGCCACGCCGTCGCCGTGCTCGACCGGCTCCAGCGGGCGGGCGAGGACCTGGCCGCCATCCACGAGGGGCGGGGCGGCATCCTGCGGGTGGGCGCGTTCGCCACGGCCAGCGTCGCCCTCGTGCCCGGCACGCTCAGGCGCTTCGCCGGGCGGCATCCGGACGTCGAGCTGCGGGTGATCGAAGGGCTCAGTGCGCGGCTGGCCGACGGGCTGCACGCCGGGGCGCTCGACGTGGCCGTGATCAGCGACTACCCGTCCGGACTGCCCGACGGCGTCGCGAGGACCCTGCCGCTGGTGGACGACCGGCTGCTCGTCGCGCTGCCCGCAGACCACCGGCTGGCCGCCGAGCACGACGTCGACCTGCGCGACCTGGCGGGGGAGAGCTGGATCGAGGCGGCTCCGCGCGGGCAGCCCACCCTGCTGGCGACCGCCTGCGCGGCGGCCGGGTTCACGCCGCGCACCGGGCTGCGGGTGGCCGAGTGGTCGGGCAAGTTCGGGTTCGTCGCCGCCGGACTGGGTGTGACGCTGGTGCCCGAGCTGGCGGCCGGCGCCGTGCCGCGCGGCCTGGTGCTGCGGCCGCTGCGCGGCACGGCGCCCGCCCGCAAGGTCTACGCGGCCCTGCCGGCCACCCCGCTGCCCGCCGCGCTGGAGCTGGCCGGGATGCTGCGAGAATGGCAGATGTGCACGACGGATACGCCCACTTAGGCGGCGTGCTCGCGACCGGGTTGCGCGACGTCACCACAGACCTCGCCGCTCTCGACGGCCAGGGCTGGTGGGCCGTCGTCGTCGACTACGAGGGCAAGGTGACGTGCGCCCGGTTCGACCGGGTGCGCCGCGCGCCCCTGCCCGCGCCCGCCCGCCCCTGGCACGGGCCGCGACCAGGTGAATGGCGCAGCTCGCTCGACCGCGCCGCCTACGAGAGCGGCGTGCGGGCGATCCGCGCCCTCATCGAGCAGGGCGAGGTCTACCAGGCCAACCTCTGCCGGATCCTGTCGGCGACCGCCCCGCCCGCCGCCGACCCGCTCGCGCTGGCCGCCCGCCTGGCGTCCGGCAACCCCGCACCCTACGCCGCGGTGATCCGCGTGCCGGGCCTGGGCGTGGTGTCGGCCTCGCCCGAGCTCTACCTGTCCCGCGACGGCGACGTCGTCGAGTCCCGGCCCATCAAGGGCACCGGCGTCACCACCGGCGACCTGCTGGAGAAGGACTACGCCGAGAACGTCATGATCGTCGACCTCGTCCGCAACGACCTCGGCAGGGTCGCCGCCGTCGGATCCGTCGAGGTCCCCGCGTTGTGCGCGGTCGAGGAGCACCCCGGTCTCGTCCACCTCGTCTCCACCGTCCGGGCCCGCCTGGCGCCGGGCACCGGCTGGCCCGAGCTGTTCGCCGCGACGTTCCCGCCGGGCTCCGTCACGGGCGCGCCGAAGTCGTCGGCGGTCCGCATCATCAATGAGCTCGAACCAGCCCCCCGCGGGCCGTACTGTGGGGCCGTGGGCTGGGTCGACGCCGACCGGCGCACGGCGGCGCTGGCCGTGGGCATCAGGACGTTCTGGCTCTCGGGCGGCGAGATCCGGTTCGGCACGGGCGCGGGCATCACCTGGGGCAGCGACCCCGGGCGCGAATGGCTCGAGACCGAGCTCAAAGCAGCCAGGCTCATCGCCCTGGCATCCACAGGAGGAGACTGAAGTGAACATCCCTGTCTGGGTCAACGGGGAGCTGATCGACCCCGCTCAGGCCACCGTGTCGGTGTTCGACCACGGGCTGATGGTGGGCGACGGCGTCTTCGAGACCATCAAGATCGTCAAGGGTGAGTCGTTCGCCCTCACCCGGCACCTCGACCGGCTCACGCTCTCGGCCCAGCGCATGGACCTGCCCGAGCCCGACGTCGAGGCCATCGCCGACGGCATCGGCAAGCTCCTGGCCGTCGCGCCCGCCTGGCCGCTGGGCCGCATCCGCGTCACCTACACCAGCGGCCCGGGCCCGCTCGGCTCCGACCGCGGCGACCAGGGCACCACGTCCGTCGTCATCGTCGACGAGCAGAAGCCGTTCCCCGCCACCGCCGACGTCGCCGTCGTCCCCTGGCCGCGCAACGAGCGCGGCGCCCTGGCCGGGGTCAAGAGCACCTCCTACGGCGACAACGCCAAGGCCCTGCTGCACGCCAAGAAGCGCGGCGGCGGCGAGGCCATCTTCGGCAACCTCGCGGGCGACCTGTGCGAGGGCACCGGCTCCAACATCTTCGTCGTACGCGACGGCCGCCTGCTCACCCCCACCCTGGAGTCCGGCTGCCTGGCGGGCGTCACCAGGGCGCTGGTGCTCGAGTGGTGCGGCGCGGAAGAAACCGACGTCCCGCTCCAGGCCCTCTACGAAGCCGAGGAGGCCTTCCTCACCTCCACCACCCGCGACGTCCAGCCGATCAGGCGCGTCGACGACACCGAGCTGCCGGTCGCGCCCGGTCCCATCACCGCCAAGGCCATGCGGGTCTTCGCCGAGCGCTCCGCCGCCGACCTCGACCCATGAGCTAGGGTCGTGCCTCACAACTGATCGTGTGAGGCATGACGTGGCAGTCGATCCGCAGCGACCGGGAGAGCCAGGAGAGGCCGATCCCGGCGCCGGCGCACGCGCCGGCTCGGACACGCGGGCGGCGGCGGACGGACGGCGGGGCGGGATGTCCCGCCGGGCGCTGCTGCTCGCGGCGGGCACGGCAGCGGGTGCGGTGGCCGTCACGGGAGGCGTGGTGTGGTGGCGCTCTGCCCAGGGCCCGGCGTCCCGTGGGCAGGCCGCCGGCCGCGACACGAGCGGCCGTGGCACGCCGTCCACCACCCCCGCGGGCTCGCCGGCGCTCGACGGACAGGACGTCGTGACCGCGGTGCGGAGCGCCATCAGGGGGACGCCGATGGCGGACCTCACCTTCGACGGCGGCCTGACGCAGAGCGAGTTCGCCGCGAAGGCGCACGGCCGGATCCGTTTCCATCCCGAGGTGAGCTCCAGCCGGGAGAACTGCGCGTACGCCATGACCGTCACCCCCGCGGGCGAGCCCGCGATGGACGTGACCATGGCGCTGTCCGGCGGCTCAGCCGAGCAGTACGTCAACGGCGAACGCGGAGGGAAGCGTGGGACGGCCGGCCAGGACCACCTCGACATGGTCGTCGCCATGTCGGGAATCGGCGTCGTCCTCGACCTGGTGGACGGCACCGAACAGGTGAACGTGGCCGGCCCGCTCCACTCCGGCGACCTGCCGGCGGACCAGGCGCCCGGCGTGGTCCAGGAGCAGCTCGCGGGCATGGCCGGCTGGAAGAAGAGCGAGCTGGAGGGCACCAGGATCACCTGGGAGCTGGAGCTGGACCGGCACAACCGCCCCCGGCGTTTCGTGCTCTCCTGGGTGACGCGGCTGCCCGGCGGCGAACTCGCCTCCACCTACTCGACGACGTACGAGAACTGGCGTCAGGGAGAGATCACCGCGCCCGGCTGACGACAGGGGCGTGCCATGGGATCGCCTCCGGCCCGTCCTGCGGCGATGATGAAGGGCATGGAGACAGCCCCGGTGCCGCCGATCTCCACCATGGGAGCCATCGTCACGGTGGAGCGCGTCCTCGCCCGAACCCCCGCCCTGGCCGTCCTGCTGCCGATGATCCAGGCCTTCGACACCGGCTGCCTGCTGAACATCGACGTCGTGGCCCGCAACGCCGCCGCGCCGCGCGGCCTGGCGCTGCAGCTCGACTCCGCGTTCTCCGGAGAGGAGAGCACGTCGCTGCACATCACGCTGCGCTATCCGGACGGCGTCGAAGTCGCCTCCGACACCGACCACCACTGCGCGCCGCCGAGCCTGTCCTGGTTCCCCGGCGGCGTGCGCGGCGACGCGGCGTACACCCTCTACCAGACACCCCTGTGGCTGCACCCGCTGCCACCGCCGGAGGACTTCGTTCTCACCATGGAGTGGCCGTGGGCCGGCATCGGCCTGGAGACCGTGCGGCTCGACGGCGCCGCCATCGCGGGCGCGGCGGCGCGGTCGAAGCACTGCTGGCCTTCTTGGGGCCCTAGCGAGGTTCAGTAGGACTTCTGCGTCTGTACGTTGAAGTCGTCCATCTTGACCTCCTTGGCCGGGTCCGTCAGCGGATGGTCGATCCGCAGAACGTCCAGGCCCTGGCGCATGTCACTGCTGTAGATGTAGCCGTTGTAGTAGTACGCCGACCACGAGCCCACGGTGCCGCCGGTCTCGTCGGGCCCGCGCTCGAAGAAGCCGATCTCCTTGGGGTTGGCGGAGTCGGTGAAGTCCCAGACGGACACCCCGCCCTGGTACCACGCTTGAACCATGACGTCCTTGCCCGGCACCGGGATCAGGGACCCGTTGTGGGCGACGCAGTTCTCGTCCGGCTGCTGCTCCCTCGGGATCTTGAAGTAGCTGCGCCGCTCCAGCTTGTCGTTGACCAGGTCGTAGACGGCGTCCGCGCCCTTCGTGACCGGGGTGTTCCTGTCGCAGGTGGCCATCGCGCCGCCGCCCAGCTCGTCGCCGAACACGATCTTGGAGCCGTCGTTGTTGAACGTCGCCGAGTGCCAGATCTGGAAGTTCTCGGGGTCGTCGAGCCGCTGGAGGATCTTCGGCTCGACCGGGTTGGTGATGTCGAGGATCACGCCGTCGCCGAAGCAGGCGGCCGCGGCCACGTTCTTCTCCGGGTAGGCCGTGATGTCGTGGCAGCCGGAGCCGCCCTCGCTGTTGGAACGCTCGGGGAACAGGTCGGGCTTCGCCGCGATCCTCGCCGACTCCGGAGCCTGGAGAGGGACCTCCACGATCTGGATGAGCTCGTGCGGCGGCTGGCAGGTCTCCGACTCGGGTTCCGGGCCCGGCGACGACACGTACACGTACAAGGTCTGGTCCGTGGGGACCATGGTGTGCGTGTGGGAGCCGCAGTCGGTCTGGACCGCGCCGACGTACCTGGGGCTCTTCTTGTCGCTGATGTCGAAGATGCGCAGCCCTTCCCAGCTGCGGCGGTCATCGCGCGAGTCGCACTCCGGGCCGCTGCGCGGCTCGTCGATCGACAGGATGAGCAGGTCGCCGTGGACGGTGATGTCGTTCTGCTGCGCCGGGCAGGTCACCTGGCTGACGATCTGCGGCTTCGTCGGGTCGCTGATGTCGTAGATCGTGAACCCGCCGAAGTTGCCCATGTACGCGAAGTCGCCCTGGAAGGCGAGGTCCGTGTTGAGGTCATCGGGGCCGTTTAACGGGGCGGTTCTCGGGATATTGGCAACGTGTTCGACGTTGTCACTCTTCATCACGCCGTCGGCGGCGGTCTCAGCCGGAGCGCTGGTCTCCTGCGACGACCCGGCGGGCGTTTCGGGCCTGCCCCCCAGCGGGACTCCGGCGCACGCGGAGGTCAGCAGCAGGACCGTACACAACAACGCTCCGCGCAGCTTGGCAGAGATCAACGCGCATTCCCCTTCATGATGTGGCTCAGTATGGAAGCTATGTCAGCAGGTTCGTTGCCGCGCACGGTCTTCATCACGGTTATGACCATATTGGGCCTTAGCGCCTGTTCGCAGCCGCCTGCCCAACCCGCTGCCGTGGGTACGGAGGCGCCGGTCATCGTTCCAGGCAGCCCCGGGGGTCCTGCACGCACGGCCACCCCGGGGGAACGGATCGGGCAGACGCCGGCCCCGACCGTGGCCTCCGACGTACGTTTCGCCGAGGCCATGATCCCGCATCACCGGCAGGCCCTGCAGATGACCGCCCTGGTGAACGACCGCACGACCACGCCGACCATCCGCTCGATCGCCGGCGCGATCGACGCCGCCCAGCGGCCGGAGATCAACGGCATGACCCGCTGGCTCGCCGAACTCGGCCGCTCCGCGCCGTCGGGGCACGACCACGGAGAGGCCGAGGGGTACGGGATGGCGACCGAGCAGCAGCTGAACGCGCTGAGCGCGGCCAAGGGGACCGCCTTCGACCGCATGTTCCTCGAACTGATGATCAAGCATCACGAGGGGGCGGTGAAGATGGCGGGAGAACAACTCGCGACCGGCCGGGACCGGCGCATGCGGCTGCTGGCCAAGGATGTGTACTCGGGGCAGAGCATCGAGATCGGCCGCATGAGGCGGGTGCTGGAGTCGCTGCCCGCCTAGCCCTGTGTCAGGGGACGCTCCGGGGGGCTTGCGGTCACGAGGGCCAGAGCATGTTGGTCAGTTCGCTGTCCAGGTCCATGAAGTCGGTCTCGCGGCCGGCGGGCACCTTCTCGTACGTGCGGTGGAGGAACTCGGTGAGCGGGGCCAGCGGCACCTCGAAGAGCGCCTGCCCGAACGGCGACGTCAGGCTGATGTGCAGCGTGCGCTCGCCGTCGGCGCGCGCGGGCCACACCTGCACGTCGCCGTCGCCGACGCGGCGCACGATGCCCACGGTCAGCAACTCGCGAGCGAAGATCCACTCGACCGGTTCGTCGTTCCCTACGTGGAAGGCCATGCGGATGGCATATGGGTCGTCGGCTGTGTAACTCAACCCGGCGAGCAGGGGGACGGTTGTACGGTCGGGGACCACAAGCCGAAGGCCAAGCTCGGCGGAGACGGTGGTGCTGTTCATCGTCAGCCAAACCTTTTCGTCGTAGGTCCCCTCTACGGGGCTTTCACTGCTCTGACGGACTTCGTCCTGAGCCATGACGCAGGGAACGAAGAAACCCGTAGGAAAGATTCCGCTCCTAGGGCCTTCTGTAACGCACATCACAGCTGGACATTTAGGCATCTACCAGGCTAAACGGCATCAATCGGGTCGTATTTGCAAGGGTTTTGCGTACGGTGGACCGTGATCCAGAGGCGCCGGTCATGAACGTTTCTTGCGAAATGATCGCGACCGGCGTCTTCCCGAACACGACTGATGGTATGCCACCGACCCGCCATGCCGATGGGCAACCGCCGCGTTTCACCCGAATCCCTACCGCTGCGCCGATCC